>DASQXU010000401.1:0-2272 GCA_035639555.1 Thermoleophilaceae bacterium | reverse complement strand
ACGACGCGCTTGGTCCGGCCGATGCCGTCGACGTAGGCGTTGGTGCCCGTGGTCCGCCGGCTCGCGTCGACGCGGTAGACCTGCCCCACGTCCACCCCCGCGCGCCGAGCAAGCGCGAGCACCTCCGAGCGCAACCGCCCCTGGGGTAGGGGCTCGAAGCGGTTGAACAGCGGCGCGACCACGACCGGGAAGAGGTATTGACTCAACACCCCGAGCACGACCACGCAGACGGCGGCCGGCGCCCACCAGCGGCGGCGAAAGCGGCGAATCAGGGCCAGGGCGAGTGCCCCACCGCCCGCCGCGAGCACGGCGCTGACGCCGGTCGACTTGCCGGCGTCGACGAGCCACGGGCCGATGCCCTGGGTGGCCAGGCCGACCTCGCGGGCCCGATGCTGCATGACCGCGCCCAGCGGAAGCTCAGCGACGGCCACGAACACCGAGATCGCCGCGCCGGCGGCGGCGGCCCCGAGCAGCGGTCGCCGGGCCGCCCGCCGCAGCAACCGCCGAGGAGGCCGCCAGACCACGACGACGAGCGCGACCCCGCCTACCGCCAAGTCGGCGACCGCTAGCGCCCGCTGGGTGTTGCGGAAGTCGCGCGCCCGGGCGAGCTCGCGGGCGCTGAAGTAGGCTCTGGGGTTCACCGCGGCCGGGTCGATCAGACCGCTCCGGGGCCGGAGGATCAGCGTCGCCGCCCCGGCGGCGACGACTGCCACCAGGATCGCCAGCGGCAGCCGCGAGCGATGACTCCCCATCCCCGTGACACTGTAGACAGCGACCGCCCGCCCCCGACGCGCATAGCGCTCGTCTCGGACATCCACGGCAACCTGCCGGCCTTCGAGGCCGTGATGGCTGACGTGGAGGCGACCGGCGCCGAGGAGATCTGGTGCCTCGGCGACCTGGTCGGATACGGCGCCCAGCCCGACGAGTGCGTGGGCCTCGCCGCCGAGCGGTGTCAGCTCTGCCTCGCCGGCAACCACGACCTTGTCGTTCTCGGGGAGCTCGACATCTCGGAGTTCTCGTCGAGCGCGGCGGCGGCTGCGAGCTGGACCCAGCAGCACATCGCCGAGGAGTCGCTCGACTACCTGCGCGGGCTCGAACCGTGCGACACCGAGCACGAGCTCGGCCTCTACCACGCGAGCCCCCGCGATCCGGTCTGGGAGTACGTGCTCTCCACCTGGCAGGCCGCGGAGTGCATTCGGCTCATGGGGCCCCGGCTCGGCGCGATCGGGCATTCCCACGTCGCGCTCTTCTTTCGGGGGGAGGAGTCAACCGAGGTGATCGGCGCCCAGGCGCCGGACGGGACGGAGCTCGATCTCTCCGCCGGTCGGTGGCTGGTCAACCCCGGTGGGGTCGGCCAGCCCCGCGACGGCGACCCCCGCGCCGCATGGCTCCTGCTAGACACAGGGACGTGGATCGCGACCTGGAAGCGGGTCGAGTACCCAATCGACCAGGCGGCGCGGGCCATCGAGGAGGCCGGGCTCCCGGCCATCCTCGGCGAGCGTCTATACACCGGACAATGAGAACCCGACACCGACAGGCAGGCCTCGGCGCCGCTCTGGCGGCGTGCCTCGCGCTGGGCCTGAGCGCGTGCGGTGGGTCGAGCAACGGCGGCAAGCCGATCCCGGCGTCAGACGCCCAGGCCCTTCAGCGCCAGCTGAGCTCGATCGAGAGCCGGTTCAACGCGGGCGGGGGCGCCTGCAACGACATCTTCCGGGGGAGCGACCCAAACGAGGCTCCCGTGGACTCGGCGATCTCGAGCCTGCCGGCGGGCACCGACTCCGATGTGCGCCAGGCGCTGAGCCAGAGCTTCGACCGGCTCTTCCAGCTCGTCCGGGACCAGTGCAAGAAGCCCACGCCGACGCCGACGACGAGCACGACCGAAACCCCGACTCGGACCACCCCTCCCCCGACGACCGAGACCACCCCGACCACGGAGACCACCCCGACCACGGAGACCACCACGCAGCCCGCGAAGCCAAAGCCCAACAAGGGGAACGGCAACAGGACCGGCAACGGCAACACCAGGGGCGGACGCGGTGGCGGCGGCGGCCGCAGCGGAGAAGGCAGCGGCGGGGGCAGCGGCAGGGGCGGCGGTGGTGAGAGCGGCGCCCGGAGCGGCGGGACCGGCGGCGGGTCAGGCGGCGACGGCGGGACGACCACGCCGGAGGGCGGCGGCTGATGGCGGCCCCGACCGACGTCGCCGACCGCTACCGGCTCGAGCGCCGGCTCGGGGCGGGCGGGATGTCCACCGTGTTCCTGGCTGCAGACACCG
>DASQXU010000400.1:0-2097 GCA_035639555.1 Thermoleophilaceae bacterium | reverse complement strand
CTGCCACGGCGCGACCGCGCGCGAGGAAGCGCTGGAAACGGAGGACGCGGTCGAGCGTCTTCGGCCCATAGCCGACCGCCGCGCGGAAGCGGCGCAGCAGCTGCCGGTCGCTCAAGCCGACCCGCTTGCCGACCACGCGCACGCGCCTGCCGGGTCCGCCGAGAACGCGTGTTGCCGCGAGCACCAGTCGATCCGGCTCGTCCATCGCCGGCACGCCGTGCGACGATCGCCCGCTCGAGGATGCCCCGCTGCGCGCCCGCATCGGCGGCCTCACGCAGGCGCTCCGCAAGCTCGCACGCAGCAGGCCCCCAGAGGTCCTCTAGCGCCACGCGCAGGTCGCGCAACTCGCTCGCGGGAAGGCCGAGCGCCGTGCCCGCGGCGCCCGGGCGGAAGCGCAGGCCGACGATCGCCGCGCCGGGGTCGACCGGACTCATCCACGCGCCCGTGTCAGGACCGGCCACGCTCAGCTTGCCGCCGCGCCAGACGAGGTCGACGCATCCGTCCGGGACCACCCGCTGCCGGCCGGCCCCTGCAACGGTGCGCTGCCACGTGCAGGCGACGATATCCCCCAGGTCGGGACGCGGGTGGAACTCGCGATATGCCACCGCCGCCAACCTACCGCACGTCCGAAATCTTCAAGCGCGCCGGGCGGCGCTCGCGTAGCGTCCCACCCATGAACGTCCAATTCGTCTCCAGCTTCGCCGTGATCAGCCCCGACATCGACACGAGCTGCAAGCTCTATGTCGACGCGCTCGGTCTCCCGCTGAGCGCGAACGAGGGCGATCAGTACCTGCACAGCGAGCGGGTCGACGGCGCCAGGCACTTCGGTGTGTGGCCGCTCTGGCAGGCGGCCGAGGCCTGCTTCGGCGCCCGCGACTGGCCAGCCGACCGCACGCGCCCGCAGGCCAGCGTCGAGTTCGACGTCGAGAGCCCGGAAGCCGTCGCGGCGGGCGCCGGGGAGCTCGAGCGGGCCGGCTTCGAGCTCGTCCACTCGGCGCGTCGGGAGCCATGGGGCCAGACGGTCGCGCGCGTGATCTCGGGCGAGGGCCTGATCGTCGGCGTCTCGTACGTGCCATCGATGCACGAGTGAGCCGCCCGCAGAGTGGCAGCTTCAGGCACGACCTGGCTCGATCCCGCCTGCGCCGCGACGACGGCCCTCGCGCCCGAGGCTACTGGCCCGCGGTGGAACAGTCGTCTCCGCGCCCGGGGCCACGGGCGGGCCCCCCGGGTCGTCTACTAGGGGCCCCGCACCTCCACGAACCGGTATCCGCGGTCGGGGGACTGCGACCCGCCCCTCCTTCGGACCCGCGACTGCAGAGCCGCGCCGAGGTTCGCACGCCAGATCACCGTCACGAGGTCGCGGGAGTAGATTCTCCCTGAAGAGTGCCGTAGCGGGGACAGGCGGGCCCTTCGCGGCCGACTCAGCAGCGGCCGTCCGACAGTCGCCTGCTAGCTCGGTGCCAATCTTCGGCGTTCCCAGCAAACGACCGTAGCCGCTGCTCTTGTACAGGAGCGACGAGCTGCGACGGCGATGTGATGTGTGGAGGTGACTTACGGCGGCCTCGAGCGCGCGCGGCCGTGGGCCGGCGCGACGCGCCACCTCGGAGACGCCGTCCACAAACGTTCGCGCCGGGGCCTCCATCGCGTTGGAGCATCGCGCCCGGCACGCAAGCAGCTGACAGCTGCCGCTGTAACCAGCCGCCTCGCTTCGCATCGAGAGCCTGCGTCGAGGCGGGCAGGCATCAGCGGCGTGTTGCCGCACGGTCAGCCGGAGCGGATACTGGGCGGGCGATGTCGCGCGAGAACGCGGAGTTCCTGCGGCGGCGCTACGAGGCGCTGCACCGTGGCGACCTAGAGACCTTCAACGAGCTGTCGCGCGAGCGCCTGGCTCCAGAGTTCGTTTTCCATTCCGTCTGGGACGGCCGGGTTTTCGAAGGCTTCCAAGGGACGCAGGAGTGGATCTCCGACACGCGCGAGTATGGGAGAACTACGAACAGAGGCTGGAGGAGATCGTCGACCTCGGGAACAACATCGTCGTGGTGGTGCGCATAGCGGGGCGGGGCGGCGGCAGCGGCGTGCCGGTTTCCCAAGAGCTGG
>DASQXU010000399.1:0-3146 GCA_035639555.1 Thermoleophilaceae bacterium | reverse complement strand
CGGCAGTACCGGGGCTCGGCCGGCCCGGTAGAAGACGTTCGGCGCCAGCACGACGTAACCATCGGCGGCGATGCGGTCCGCCATCTCATCGATCGTCGGCCGCAGCCCGTAGGCGTCCATGATGAACAGCACCCCGGGGTGGGGCCGGTCATCAGGCCGGGCGAGGTAGGCGTCGGCGACGCCGTCCGGGGCAGCGATCTCGACGGTTGAGCTGTTCAGGTCCAACACCTCCGCGTCACACGACTAGGGCAGGAGGCGACACGGCCGACAGCCTCGTCAAGGGGCAACGTGGGGCCGCTCCCCTGAACCTCGGCCGGGACCCCCGCCTGCCCCCAGCCTCGTCGCTAGCTCGTGCGCGCCTCGGGCGCCGGGGGCGCTTCCGGCGTCGCGGGCGCTTCGGCCGGCGCGGGCGGGGCCGCCGGGGGCTGCTCGCGTCCCATCGAGATCGCCCTCGCCGAGGCGGCCGCTCCGGCGCCGAGCGCGGCCAGCGTCCAGCCCGGCCCCTTTGCTTTGAGCCCGAGCGCGGAGTCGAGCGACGGCGCCCCCGGACCGGTTTCGGTCAGCGCCAGGGCGGCCACCGCCAAGAGCACCTCATGCTCGCCGGTGGCGGGCTTGATGCCCTCCTTCCAGACGGCCGTGCGCAGCGCGGTGATCATGATCGCCGAGAGGCCGGCGGCGGCGAGCGGCGTGGCCAGGCCGAGGGCGGACAGAACGCCGCCGCCGAGCTCGGTCGCGCCGGCAGCGATTGCGTTGCGCCGGCCCGGCCGCAGCCCGAGTGACTCGAAGAACTGCCCGGTCCCGTCCGGCCCGTAGCCCCCGAACCACCCGAAGAGCTTCTGAGTGCCGTGGACGAAGAAGGTCCCGCCGATCGTCAAGCGAAGTAGAAGTCGTCCTACGTCCATCGTCGGCTTCCTTACCCAGGATGGGCGCACGAAACGCACCGGGTGAGGCTCACGCGCCCGCCGCAGTCGCGTGCGCGTCGATCTCGCGACCCTGGACGATTAGCGTCACGTCGATGTTGCCTTTGGCCACTACCCACGCCGGCGGACACAGCGCTGCTCGCGCGCCGGTGAGGTCGTGAGGTGACGCCCAGCCGGGTCGTTGCGTTCGGCCCCGGGCGCGCGAACCTGATCGGCGAGCACACCGACTACAACGACGGGCTGAGCCTGCCGTTCGCGATCGAGCAGGGCGTGCGAGTGACCGCCGAGGCAGCCGGAAGCGACGAGCTGCTCGTCACGGCGGTCGACCACGGCGAGGACGAGCGGTTCCCGCTCTCGGGCGCAGGCGGCGTGCGCTCCGGCGACTGGCGCGACTTCGTCCGCGGCGCGATCGGCGAGCTGCGCGCGGCCGGCGTGCCGCTCCGCGGCGCCGAGATCACCATCGAGGGCAGCGTTCCGGAAGGGGCGGGGCTGTCGTCGTCAGGGGCACTCGAGGTGGCGCTGTGCCTCGCGGTGTGCGCGCTGGCCGGGGCACGCGAGCCGCGCGACCCGGTCGCGCTAGCTCGCCTGTGCTCCCGGATCGAGAACGACTGGGTCGGCGCGCGCTCGGGCCTGCTCGACCAGCTCGCGTCGCTACTCGGCGTCGAAGGACACGCCCTGCGGATCGACTTCCGCTCGCTCGAGACCCGACCCGTGCGGCTCCGCCTCGACGGCTGGCGCATCGTGACCGTCGACTCGGGCGAACGTCGCTCGCTCGCGGCCTCGGGCTACAACGAGCGCCGGGACGAGACGGAGCTTGCCCGTCGGCTGCTCGGGCTCGACAGCCTGCGCGACGTGCTTCCGGCTGACCCCGAACGGCTCCCCGAGCCGCTCGACCGGCGTGTACGCCACGTCCTCGAGGAGAACGCGCGCGTGGAAGCCGCGGTGGCCGCGCTCGAGGCGGACGATCTGACCACGCTCGCCGCGCTGCTCGACGCGTCGCACGCCAGTTTGCGCGATCTCTACGACGCGTCGACCGCCGCAGTCGAGCGGACGGTCGAGCGCCTGCGTGCGGCGGGCGCCGCGGGAGCGCGGATGATGGGCGGTGGGTTCGGCGGGCAGGTGATCGCGCTGCTGCCTCCGGGTGGCCGGGCGCCGGGCGGCGCCACCCAGGTGGTGCCCGCAGGAGGTGCGCGGCTGCTCGAGGAGCGCTGAGCCGGCCGCCGCGGCAGGCACGGCGGCGTACTCAGCGCGCCCCTCAACGCGCGGTTGGGGGCATCACCTCGGTCTTACGGGTTCCCTCGGCAGCCGCCCCGCCACCCGTCGGCGCACCTGGACGCCGCGGTAGGTCTTCCCCGGCTCGATGCGCTCGGGGAGGTTCTTGCGGTCGGTTTCGCTCTCCTCCTCTCCCCCGGCGCCGACTACGCGCACCCGCGTGCGGGGGCGCTCCAGGTGCCGCACCCGCTCCGCGGAGGCCGAGCCCTCGAAGAGGACGTCTGGCTCCTCCCGCGAGCGCCCGACCTCACTCGCCGCGCCAGCGAACAGCTCGGCCGGGTGGTCGTGGCGCGTCACGATCGGAAACCGGGCAGCTCAGAAGGGGTCAGCCCGGCTCCCGCCGGCGTGCGGCGGCCTGGCTGGACGGGGAGGGGACGACCGTGATCCCGAGCCATTCGGCCGGCGGAGGGGCGATCTCCCGCTCGACTCACCGGCCTGACGCTGTCCCTGCCGCGCCGGCTCGTCGCCGCGCTCCTGCTCGCCCGCCTCGGCCTCTTCCTCATCGCCCTCGGCCTGCGGCTCGCCCTCGTACTCCTCGTCGGCCTCGGCCTGCGGCTCCTCCTCGTACTCCTCGTCGAGCTCCTCGTCGGCCTCGGCGTGGGGCTCCTCCTCGTAGCCCTCTTCCTCCACATACTCCTCTTCGAGCGCCTCCTCGGCCTCGGGCTCGACGGGCTCTTCTTCGCGACCCCCGCTCTCTTCCTGGCCCTCGAAGCGCTCGCGCAACTGGCCGACCGCCTGCCCACCGCCTCGACCGAGCGCGCCCTCCGCCGTGCTCTCGAGCTCCTGGACCGTGTCATCCGCGGCGTGGACAAGCTCCCTCAAGAGGTCCGGGTTGCGATCGACCGTGGTGAGAGCACGGTCGAGGATGGCGCGCACGTTGTGGAGGCGTGCCTTCAGCAACGCCTGGGCCTCGACTCCACTGATCTGAAGCGCGACCCTCTCGACCTCCACGTC
>DASQXU010000398.1:0-5220 GCA_035639555.1 Thermoleophilaceae bacterium | reverse complement strand
GCCGCCTCGGCGAGCGCGGCGACCGAGTCGTCGTCGTGGGCGTAGCTGAGCAGTGGTCTGAGCGACATGGACACGCAAAACGGCCGCCCGGGCGCGCCGCGCGGCTCTCTGTCTCGATTCTAGGCGGGGCCGCCGGCGGGTTGCGGCCGGGGGGCCCGTCCCCGCCTTTGGCGCTTTAGCGAGAATATGCACCGCTACCGCGCCAAGATCGGCACGGCGGGCGCTCTATACGGCGCGGCCGGCCGAGACGACCAGCCGCTCGAGCTCGTCGGCCGCCCGGTCGACCAGCGCCCGCACCTCCCCGCTCGGCTCGCTGAAGCGGCCCAGGACGTATGCCGACACGATCTCCGGGTCGGTCGAGTCGGGGCGGCCCACGCCGACGCGCACGCGGCGGAAGTCGGGGCTCCCGAGCTCTCGGCGAACCGACTTGAGCCCGTTGTGGCCGGCCAACCCCCCGCCGAGCCGTGACTTGACGACGCCGAAGGGCAGGTCGATCTCGTCGTGGACCACGACCACCCGGTCGAGCTCGAGCCTCAGCGCGCCGCGCGCCGGGCCGACCGATCGGCCGGCTTCGTTCATGTAGGTGGTCGGGAGGAGCACCGCCGCGGGGGGGCCGCCGGGACCGGCGCGACCCTCGGAGTACAGACCGGCATACCGCCTCCTCGGCCGGCCGAAGTCCCACCGCTCGGCCGCGAGCGAGGCGACTTCGAACCCCACGTTGTGGCGCGTCCCCCGATAGCGCTCGCCCGGGTTCCCGAGCCCGACGATGAGCCAGTCCACCCGGCTGCCGCCGTCGCCTCGGTGGCGACGACGGCGAAGGAGGCTCAGGAGCCCTCGCCCTCCCGGGAGGCCTCCTCGGCCGCCGCCTCGCCGGCGCGCTCGGCCTCCTCGCCGGTCGCACCCTCGGCCGCCGCCTCGGCTGCGACCTCCTCGCCGACCAGCTCGGTCTCCTCCTCGACCTCCTCGGGCTCCTCGACCTCGGTCGGGGCGACCACGGTGGCGATCACCGTCTCCTCGGGGTCGTCGAGCAGGGTCACCCCCGGGGGCGGGGCGAGCTCGGAGAGCGGGAGGGTGGCGGCGATCTCCATCCCCGAGACGTCGACCGTGATCCGGTCCGGGATGTCGGTCGGAAGCGCCTCGATGTTGAGCTCGTGGGTGACGTGCTCGAGGACGCCGCCCTCCTTGACCCCGGGGGCGTCCTCGACCCCCTGGAGCTCGACCGACACGGTGGCGTGGATGCTCTCGTCGAGCCGGACCTGGAGCAGGTCGATGTGCAGCAGCTCCTCGCGGGCCGGGTGGAACTGCTCCTCCTTGACGATCACCGGGCGGGGCTGGTCAGAGGCGAGCTTGACGTCGATGAGGGCCGAGCCATCGGCCAGGACCTGCCGCAGCTCGCGCGCTCCGACCTGGAACGAGATGGCGCCGTCGCCGCCGCCGTAGAGCACCCCGGGCACGAGCCCGGCGCGGCGCAGGCGGCGCACCGCCCGCGAGCCCCGCTCGGAGCGCTCCTCGACGGTGAGGGTGGGACGCCGCTGGTCAGCCATGTCGGTGGGCCAGTGTAGTGGCCCGCGGCGCCCCCTATCCTGGCGGCCGCATGGCTGAAGACAGCTCCATCCCAAAGGGACGGCTCCGCCGGACCGCCCAGGTGGGATCGGTGATCGGAAGCCAGGGGGCGCGCTATGCCGGCACGCGGGCCGCCAACATCGCCCGCTCGAGGGAACGCGGGGCGGAGGCGCTCGACCGCCGGCACCTAGAGGCCGCAGAGCAGATGGTCGACGTGCTCGGCAAGATGAAGGGGGCGTCGATGAAGATCGGGCAGCTCGCCTCGTTCATCGACACCGAGTTCCTCCCCGAGGACTACCGCGAGCTCTACCAGGAGAAGCTCGCGTCGCTTCGGACATCGGCCCCATCGATGCCGTGGAAGAGGGTGAAGGGCGTGCTCGAGGAGGAGCTCGAGGAGCCGCCCGAGGAGCTGTTCGAGGACTTCGAGCAGGAGGCCTCGGCCGCGGCCTCGATAGGGCAGGTCCACCGGGCGACGCTCCCGGACGGCCGCCACGTCGCCGTGAAGATCCAGTATCCCGGCGTGGCCGGGGCCATCCGTGCCGACATGCAGAACGCAGGCATGTTCCTGCGCCTCGCCAAGGCCCTGGCGCCCGGCCTCGACGCCCGAGCGGCGGCCGAGGAGCTCAAGGAGCGGGTCATGGAGGAGCTCGACTACGAGCTCGAGGCCCAGAAGCAGCGCTCGTTCGCCCGCGGGTATCGCGGGCATCCCTTCATCTACGTGCCGGACGTGTTCACCCGGCTCTCGCGGCGGCGGGTGCTGGTCACCGAGTGGGTCGACGGCCGGGGGTTCGAGGAGGTCAGGCAGCTAGAGCGTCGGGAGCGCGACCGCTTCGGAGAGATCGTGTTCCGCTACCACTTCGGCTCGATCTACCACCTCCAGCACTTCAACGCCGACGCCCATCCCGGCAACTACCTGCTGATGGACGACGGGAAGGTCGCCTTCCTCGACTTCGGCATGACGAAGCAGCTCGACAGGGAGCAGATCGAGCTCGAGATCGCCGCCCTCCAGGCGGTGTTCGACGATGAGCCGGAGCAGGTGCGGGTGGCGCTCCACGACCTCGGGTTCGTCGCCAACCCGAGCAAGGTCGACGCCGAGCGGCTGATGGACCACGTCCGGGCGGTCGGCGGCTGGTACATGGAGGACCGCGAGGTGACGATCGACTCGGCCCGGGTGATGGAGGCCATCGCCGCGATCTCCGACCCGCGCGCCGGCTTCTACGACCTGTGGCGCCGGGAGAACGTCCCGGCCAACGAGCTCATGGGCCGTCGCATGGAGTCCGGCGTGCTCGCCGTGCTCGGCCAGCTCGGCGCGACCCGCAACTGGTACCGGATCGGGCGCGAGTGGTGGTTCGCCGATCCGCCGGCCACCGAGCTCGGCAAACAGGAGTGGGCGTACTTCGAATCGCGCGGCGAGCGGCGGGTGGTGAAGTTCTCGGCCCGGACGGCGTAGGGCGCCTGTCCGCAACCCGCGAGTGTGTGCCGCGAAGCTCGTCAATACGACGAGGAACGCAGCACACACCCCCGACGACGGCGGCGCGTGACGCCTTCGATCGCCGGCGTTTGTGCTGCCGAAGTAGCTAGAACAGCTGGTTCTCGCCCGCGAAGATCTCCGACACCGAGTCGTCCGTGAAGATCCGGCGCACGGTGTCGGCGAGGATGTCCGCGCAGGTGAGCTGGCGGATCAGGTCCGGGGCGCCGTCGCGCAGCGGCACCGTGTCGGTGACCACGATCCCGGCCAGCGGCGACGCGGCGAGCGTCTCGAAGGCGTTGCCCGAGAACACCCCGTGGGTGGCCACCGCGTACACCCGCTCCGCGCCCTCGTCGAGCACGGTCTGCGCGGCGGCGGCGAGCGTTCCGCCCGTGTCGATTATGTCGTCGACGATCACCGCGGTCTTCCCCTTCACGTCGCCGATCACCTTTCCGATCTCGGCCACCCCCTGGGCCGGTCGCTCCTTCTCCATGAGCGCGTACGGAGCGGCGACCTTGCGGGCGAAGTTGCGCACCAGCTTCACGCGACCCGCGTCGGGGGCGATGATCACGAGGTCCTCGTCGCCCAGGCGGTCCTGCACGAACTGGGAGAGGATCGGCATCGCGGTCATGTGGTCGACGGTCTTCGAGAAGAACCCCTGGACCTGGCCGGCGTGGAGGTCCATGGTCACGAGCCGGTCGATTCCGGCCGCCTCGAGCATCTCGGCGACGAGCCGCGCGCTGATCGGCTCGCGGGGCGCCGACTTCTTGTCCTGGCGGGAGTAGCCGTACCAGGGGGTGACGGCGATGATCCGGTGGGCCGAGGCGTGCTTGGCGGCGTGCACCATCACGAGCAGCTCCATCAGGGCGTCGTTGACCGTGAGCCGCTCGCGCTGCGACCCGCAGATCGACTGGACGATGAACAGATCGGCGCCCCGAATCGACTCCCCGTAGCGGCAGTAGACCTCCCCGTCCGAGAAGGTCTTGAGGCCGGCGTCAGTGAGCGCGACGTCGAGCCGCTCGGCGATCCTGCCGCCCAACTCGAGGCTCGCCCGGCCGGCCGCGATCATGAGCCGCTTGTCGTAGTCGATCGGGATGCTCGACCGGAGAGCCGGCGCCGTGGCGGTGTCGAGGATCCGGGTCACCCCCGCTGCTCCTGCTCCTTGCGATCCGCGTAGCCCTCGATGTTCGTCTGCCGGGCCCGGGCGACCCCAAGCGCCCGTCCGGGGACGTCCTCGGTGATCACCGACCCAGCCCCAGTGTACGCTCCGTCCCCGACGCTGACAGGGGCGACGAAGGAGGTGTCGACACCCGTCTTCACGCGCCTCCCTATGACCGTCCGGTGCTTTCGGAACCCGTCGTAGTTCGCCGTGAGGTTGCCTGCTCCGATGTTGCTCTCCTCGCCGAGGTCCGCGTCGCCGATGTACGAGAGGTGAGGGACCTTGGCGCCGCGCCCGATGTCCGAGTTCTTTGCCTCGACGAACGTGCCGAGCTTGGCGCCCTCGCGCACGACCGTCCCCGGCCGCAGATAGGCAAACGGGCCGATCATGGCCCGGTCACGCACCTCGCAGTTCACCAGATAGGAGTGGACCACCGACGCTTCGTCGCCGACCCGGGCGTCGATCATCGTGGTGTGTGGGCCGATCCGCGCGCCCATGCCGATCCGGGTCACCCCCCGGAGCGTGACCCCCGCTTCGATCACCGTGTCCTCCCCGATCTCGACTCCGGACTCGATCACCACGGTGCCCGGCGCGACGAACGTCACCCCGGCGAGGGCCAGCCGCTCGATCAGCCTTTCCCGCGCCATCGTCTCCACCTCCATCAGATCTACCCGCGTGTTGACCCCGCGCGCGCCGGCGGCGTCATCCGTCGCATGGGCGGCGATCTGGCGACCACGCTCGCGCAGCACCTCTATGGCGCCGGTCAAGTAGTGCTCTCCGTTCTGGGATCCAACCGCGTCGAGCGCATCGGCCAGCTCTCCCCCGTCGAAGGCGTAGGTGCCGACGTTGACCTCGCGGATCGCAAGCACGTCCGCAGGCAGACCCTCTGTGTGCTTGGTCTCGACGATGCGAGCCACGCTCCCGTCGTCCCCCCTCACCACCCTGCCGTAGCCGGAGGGATCGAGGCCGCTCGTGGTCAGCAGCGTGGCGGTCGCACCGTCGCGCCGGTGCGCGCGCACCAGCTCGGCGA
>DASQXU010000397.1:0-2627 GCA_035639555.1 Thermoleophilaceae bacterium | reverse complement strand
CTTGCTTCCCTCGGTGAGCTCGAGGTCCTCCACCGCTTCGACGGTGATCGAGGCGACGAGCCGCTGCCCCGCCACGTCGAGCTCCACGTTGGCGACGGCCTCGCCGCGCTGGATGCGCTGGACGGTGCCTCCGAGCTGGTTGCGCGCGCTGATCTTCATCGGGTCGTCCCTCCCGTGCTTATGAGGCGCGTGGCCGCCGCCTTCCAGGAGGCGGTGACGACGGCCCCGGTCTTCAATCTCAACTGCTCGGCCGCGGCCCGGGTCACCTCGGCGGCGAGGGGTTGCGGACCGAGCAGGCCGAGCCGTACGCGGTTGCCGACGGTCGTCATCGACAGAACCCTTACGGCGAGCCGGTTCTGAGCCGAGCCGTGGGGCGGTTCGCTCGCCGGCTCGATCGCGATCTCCCATGGGTAGACGCTCACTGCGACCCGGCCCTCGGCGACGTCCGCGCTCACCACCTCCCCGCCCCCGTCGAGCTCGACGTGGGACAGGCCGTCCGCCCCGGTCCGGGCGGTGCCGGTGAGCACGACCGCTCCGGTGAAGTCGGCGACGAACGCGGAGCCCGGGGCGGCGGCCAGCTCGCTTGGGGTGCCCTCCTGCAGGATGCGGCCGGCGTCGATGATCCCGACGCGGTCGCCGAGCTGGGCTGCCTCCGTGAAGTCGTGCGTGACGAGCAGGGCCGGGGCCTCGCTCGTGCGCAGGACGTCGGCCAGCTCGCGGGTCGCACCGGCCCGCGTGCGGGCGTCGAGCGCCGAGAGCGGCTCGTCGAGCAGCAGCACCTGCGGTCTCCGGGCCAACGCCCGAGCCAGGGCTACGCGCTGACGCTCCCCGCCGCTGAGGCTGCTCGGGCGCGCCTCGGCCCGCTCGCGGAGCCCGAGCCGCTCGAGCAGCTCGAGCGCACGCAAGCGTCGCTCCCGCCGCCCGAGTCCGCGCAGCGGGTAGGCCACGTTCTGCCAGGCGGGGAGGTGCGGGAAGAGCGCATAGTCCTGGAAGACATAACCGCAGCGGCGCCGCTCGGCGGGCACGTCGACGCCGCGGGCGGTGTCGAGCCAGGTCTCACCGTTCGCCTCCACGCGGCCATGGGTCGGGCGCAGCAGCCCGGCGGCCACCCGAAGCACGCTCGTCTTGCCGGCTCCCGACGGGCCGGCGAGCGCCAGGCACCGCCCGGGCTCGACGGCAACCTCAAGCTCGAGCCGAAGGGCGCCGAGCGTGGTGCGGGCCGTGATGCTGAGCACGCGCGGTCCTCACTCCGCCTGCCAGCCGCCCAGCGCGGCCCCGCGCTGGACGAACTTGACCGCGAGCAGGATCGCGGCCGACACCGCCACGAGCACCGCTGACAAGGCGAGGGCGGAGTCGAAGTCGGTCGAGAAGCGGGCGTAGATGGCGAGCGGCACGGTCTCGGTGACTCCCTGGAACGATCCGGCGAACATCAGCGTCGCGCCGAACTCTCCCAGGGCGCGCCCGAGGGCGAGCGCCATCCCGGAGGTGAGCCCGGGCAGCGCCACCGGGATGATCACCCTGAGGAAGCCACGCGCCTCGGAGGCGCCGAGGGTGCGGGAGGCGTCCAGCAGCGACCGGTCGACCGCGGCGAACGCCGCCATCGCCTGCCGGAGGTAGAACGGCGAGCTCACGAACGTGATCGCCACGACCACGCCGGCGGTGGCGAACGAGAGCTCGATGCCGGCCGCCTGCACCGCGCCTCCGAGGATCCCGGCCGGGCCGACCGCGGCCAGCAGCGCGATGCCGGCCACCGCCGGAGGCAGCACCAGCGGGAGCTCGATCAGCGTGACCACCAGCGCCTTGCCGCGGAACGCGCGCGTAGCGAGCAGGTAGGCCGCCGGCGTGCCGACGATCAGGATGATCGCGATCGACATCGACGTGGTCCGCAGGCTGAGCCAGAGCGCCTCAAGGGCCCCCCGCTCGCCCAGGCTCGATATCAGCGCGGCGGGGCTCGAGTTGGCGAAGATGGCGACGACCGGGAGCGTGAGGAAGGTGAGCGCGACCGCGAGGCACAGCGCGAGGAGAACGCCAAACCAGCCGGTCCTTCTCACGAAGCCGGGCCGAACCCCGCCCTGCGCAGCGCGTCCGCGCAGTCGCCCCGCGTGAGCCCCGCGACGTACTTCTTCGCCAGCTCCGGGTGCTTGGACTTGCTCACGACGCCGGCCCCGTAGGTCACCTGCGGCTCGAGTCGCCCAGGCAGCTCGATCCCCTTCAGCTTCCCGTTCGTGGCGTTGACGTCGGTGACATAGACGAAGCCCGCGTCGGCCGCCCCCTGGGTGAGCTTGCCGACGATGCCCTTGACGTCGGGCTCGTTGGAGCGCACGTTGGCGAGGATCGCCTTGCTCTGTGCCGCTCCCAGCCCCGCCAGCACCTGCCGCGTGTAGCTCCCGATCGGCATCTACACGCGCGAGGTGCTCGCCCGCCTGGGCCGCGCGCGGTCGAGCGCGATCCTCGCCAACGTGCGCTCCAACGAGCCCGACGTGGCCGGCATCGTCGGCAAGCTCACGCAGGGCGCCGTCGACGCCGGCTTCGTCTACGCCAGCGACGTCCGTGGCGCCGGCGGCAAGCTCGACGCGATCGCACTGCCCGAGAGCCTGCAGCCGTCGGTGGCCTACGGCGCCGCCGTC
>DASQXU010000396.1:0-2177 GCA_035639555.1 Thermoleophilaceae bacterium | reverse complement strand
CACGTCCTCCTCGCTCTCGACGAGCACGATCCGGCCGGGCGCCTCGCCCATCGTGCCCTCGACCTCCTCGTGCCCCGAGTGGCCGATCAGGATGATCGTGTAGCCCTGGGTGGCGAACTTACGCGCCTCGACGTGCACCTTTGTGACGAGCGGGCAGGTCGCATCGATCGTCGTCAGCCGCCGCGCCTCCGCGTTGGCGTGAACGCCGGGCGCGACCCCGTGGGCCGAGAACACCACGGTCTGGCCCTCCGGCACCTCGGTCTCCTCGTCCACGAAGATCGCCCCGCGCTTGCGGAGCTGCTCGACCACGTGCTTGTTGTGCACGATCTCCTTGCGGACGTAGACCGGGGCGCCGTAGAGCTCGAGCGCGCGCTCCACGGTCTGGACCGCCCGGTCCACCCCGGCGCAGTACCCGCGCGGGGCGGCGAGGAGCAGCTTTTCGGGTGCGGCGGCCACTGCAGTGAGGGTATCGGGCGCGCGTTGGCGCGGCCGCCGGTTCGGGATAGGCTCCCCGGAGGCGTGGCGACCACGCAGGGGCACAAGGACCGGCTCAGCGCGGTAGACGCGTCGTTCCTGCACCAGGAGCGGCAGTCCTCCCACATGCACGTCGGGGCCCTGCTCGTGTTCGAGGGCCCGCCGCCCGACCGGGAGGAGTTCATCGAGCACCTCGCCCGGCGCCTCCCGCTCGTGCCGCGCTACCGCCAGAAGCTCTCGGTCCCGCCGCTGGAGCTCGGTCGCCCGTTCTGGATCGACGATCCGAGCTTCAACATCGACTACCACGTGCGCCACACCGCGCTCCCCCCTCCGGGCGGCGCCGACCAGCTCCGGGCGCTGGTCGGCCGCATCTACTCCCAGCGGCTCGACCGCTCGAAGCCGCTCTGGGAACTGTGGCTCGTGCAGGGGCTCGAGGGCGGCCGCTTCGCGCTCATCTCGAAGACCCACCACGCCCTGGTGGACGGCGTGTCCGGGGTCGACGTCGCGACCGTGCTGTTCGACCTCGGGCCGGTGCCGGCGGAGCCCCCGAAGGTCGAGGACCGCTGGACGCCCCATCCCGAGCCGTCGAGCGTGGAGCTCGCCGCCGAGGGGGTCAAGGGTTTGCTGCGCTCGCCCGTCGACCTCGCCGGTCGCGCGATCGGCGCGCTCGAGCGGCCGGTGGCGACGCTCGCCCAGCTTCGCGAGGCGGCCGAGGGGGTGGGCGAGATCGTCTGGGCCGGGCTCAACCCGGCGCCCGACGTGCCGCTCAACGTCCCGATCGGGCCCCACCGCAGGGTGTGGTGGGTGAAGAGCAGGCTCGATGACTTCAAGGAGATAAAGAACGCGCTCGGGGGGACGGTGAACGACGTCGTGCTCGCGGTGGTGGCCGGCGCGCTCGGGCGCTGGCTCCGGGGCCGGGGCGTCCGCACCGAGGGACTCGAGCTGCGCGCGCTCGTGCCGGTCTCGATCCGGGCCGAGGAGGAGCACGGCGCGCTCGGCAACCGGATCGCGGTGATGCGCGGCCCGCTGCCGGTCTACGCCCGCGACCCGGTAGACCGCCTTCGCATCGTGAGCGCGGCGATGCGCGGGCTCAAGGAGTCGAAGCAGGCCCTGGGCGCCGAGGTGATCACGGAGCTCGAGAGCTTCGCGCCGCCGACGCTGCTCGCGATGGCGTCGCGGATCAACTTCTCGACCCGGCTGTTCAACCTGATCGTCACCAACGTCCCGGGCCCACAGTTCCCGCTCTACCTGCTCGGGCGGGAGATGGAAGAGCTCGTGCCGGTGGCCTTCCTCCCCGAGCACCACGCGCTCGCGATCGCGATCATGAGCTACAACGGCAAGGTCGAGTTCGGGCTGCTCGCCGACTACGACGCCCTTTCCGACGTCGACGTGATCGGCGCCTACCTCGGGGACTCGCTGCAGGAGCTGCTCGAGGCCGCGCGCCAGCGGGCTCCGGAGCCGCCGAGGGCGGGGGCCAGGGGAAGCGGCAGGAGCGAATCCGCGGCGCCCTCCGGAGGCTAGCCTCCCACGACCAGGCGCACGTCGGCGCGCCGCGCGCGGCGCTCGTGGTTGCCCGCCCAGTCGGTGGCCCGGGTGTAGAGGCGGTAGACGCCCGGGGGCAGCCGCAGCAGCGCCGAGCGCCGGCGAGAGCGCCGCCGGACTGCGCGGTAGCGGCCGTGCCCACGCCTCGCGTAGAGATCGAC
>DASQXU010000395.1:0-2760 GCA_035639555.1 Thermoleophilaceae bacterium | reverse complement strand
ATCGTGCGCCGCGCACGCGACGAGGGCCTACTGCCCGAACCGGCGCTCGCCGCGTAGGCGCCGCGAGGCTACGACCTGTCCCGGTGGCGTTCGGCTCCGATGCAAGGGTGTTGGGCTCGACCGCCCAGAGCCGGAACAGACACGGCAAGCGGCAGCCGGCGGCGGGCTGATTGCAGTGGCGCGCGGGTGGTCGTCGGCCCGCCGGCCACCGGCCCGCCCCGTTCTTGAGAAGGAGGTCCGATGTCGCCTGTGAACTTCCCGGTCGAGGAAGCCACGATCGACCAGCTCCACGAGGCGATGCGGGGCGGCGAGCTGACCGCCCAGGCGCTCGTTGAGAGCTACCTCGAGCGGATCGAGGAGTACGACCGCGGGGGCCCAGGGCTCAACTCGATCCTCGCGGTAAACGAGAGCGCCGGGGCGCGCGCCGCCGAGCTCGACGACTCGCTGTCACGAACGGGGGAGCTCGCTGGGCCGCTCCACGGCGTCCCAGTGCTCGTGAAGGACTGCGTCGAGACGACCGAGCTCGACACGACGTTCGGCTCAAAGGCGATCGTCGACTACCGCCCCAGGGAGGACGCCGTCGTCGTCCGGAAGCTGCGGGAGGCGGGTGCGATCGTCCTCGCCAAGACGACGCTCCCCGACTTCGCCACCTCGTGGTTCTCGTACTCGTCGGTCAGCGGTGACACGCGCAACCCCTACGCGCTCGATCATGACCCCGGCGGCTCGAGCGCCGGCACGGGCGCCGCCGTCGCGGCGAACCTGGGGGCGGTAGGCATCGGCACCGACTGCGGGGGCTCGATACGGGTTCCGTCCTCGTTCAACAGCCTCGTCGGCGTCCGCAGCACCCCGGGCGTCGTGCCCCGGACCGGGTCGTCCTACCTGGTCATCTTCCAGGACACGATCGGCCCCATGACCCGAACGGTGTCCGACGCGGCCGCCGTCCTTGACGCCCTAGTCGGCTACGACGCCTCCGATCCCTACACGGCGGCCTACGTGATCGCGCGGGCGCCGCGCAGCTACCGCGAAGTGCTCGACCCGGGCGCCCTCTCCGGCGCGGCCATCGGCCTCGTGACCAACGCGCTCGGGTCGGACGACGACGCGGAGTGCGCGGCGGTGAACCGCGTTATGGCGGCGGCAGTCGAGGCGATACGGGGTGCGGGGGCAAGCGTCGTCGAGGTGGTGATCCCCGACCTGATCGAGCACATCGAGGCCACCTCCCAGTACGTCGCGCGCACCAAGCACGACATCAACGAGTTCCTCTCCACTCGGCCGGAACTCGCGGGCCACACCCTGGAGGTGCTGTACGAGATGAAGCAGTACCACCCCGAACTCGACCTCATCGACGCGGTGATCGCGGGCCCCGATGAGCCCGAGGACGATCCCGACTACTTCCGCCGGTTTGCCGCGCGCGAGGAGTTCACGCGCACCGTGGTCAACGTCATGGCGGCGAACGGACTCGACGCGCTCGTGTACCCGAGCGTTCAAGTCCCTCCTCCCTCCTTTGAGGCCCGCCGCCGGTGGACGACGCTGAGCTTCCCGACCAACACGCTGATTGCGTCGCAGACCTGGATGGCCGCGATGAGCGTGCCCGCGGGGTTCACCGAGGACCGGCTGCCGGTTGGGCTCGAGTTCGTCGCCAAGCCGTACGACGAGCCCACGGTATTCCGGCTGGGATACGCCTTCGAGCAGGCAACAAAGCATCGCCGCGCGCCCGAGGTCGCCGTTTCCGCCGCGGGCGGCTAGTACGGGCGTCGAGCCGATGCACCCAGTAATGCCGCCACCACGGGTGGCGGCTAATCGGGGCTTTGGGTCGAGCTCGCGCCCCGGGTGTGGCGCCTGGATGACGACGCCGCGCTCGCGCAGCACATCTTCTCAGGTGCCTCCCGGCTTTCGGTAGCACTGTTCGTCGACGGTCCGAACCCTGGCTTTCCGCCGCATCGGAGACGTAGAACCGCCGCCGATGACGCTTCGCCGAGTAATGGGCAATCCGCGGCCTATCGCACCGTGTCTGGCGCCGCCCCGATGGCGGCCACTATTGCGACGCCGCTCGCCCGGGGCAGCTCAGGACACCGCCGGCGGCGATCACCTCGGTGACGCACCGGGTGAGTCTCGACGGCGCACGCCCAACGAGCCGGATCCCCTTCACGCTCGTCGGTTCCTGTTCTGGCGGCGTTCCACGGAGCCGGTCCGTGAGCACCGCGAGCTCGCGCTCGCCGACGCCCGGCGATTCCCAGCCGCAGAGCGGAAAGCGATAGGCAAGCACCGAAGGAGCTTGACCAAGCGTGGACACTTTGCGACCGTCGGGTAGTAGAAGCGAAGCCGCGCTGCCGCTTGTGCCTACTCGGTCGGCGAAGCGCTCCATGCTCGCGCTGGCGCCGGGGCTTGCGCGGGCCGGGAAGGGGCGCAGCCTGACAGTGGATCGAAGCCCTAACCCCGACGTCCTCGAGGTCGTCCCGTGGTCCTACGGGTTCGCGCACTCGTGGACATGGAAGTGGCTGCTGGAGCAGAAGGAACTCGCGCCCTTTGTTCTGTCCGCGGTGGAACCCCTATTGCGCGTCGGTGCCATTGGCATCGACAACCTCCGCAGGGAGGTGCCTGTAGGCGGCAGTCGTGCCGATTTGGCCACGTCCCGTCAAGTGGTGTTCGAGCCTAAGCGCGCCATCCTCGCCTGAACTAGTTCAGGCGGCTGCCTCGATAGCCACCACCTCCTCGGGCTCGACGACGGGGTCGGTGAGCGCCCTGACGATCGACTCGGCGCTC
>DASQXU010000394.1:0-11877 GCA_035639555.1 Thermoleophilaceae bacterium | reverse complement strand
CCCCGCCTCACCCGACCGCCGGGCGGCACGGTGATATGGGTGAGCGCGCGGCCGCTCCGCGAGCCGCCGACCGCGCTCCGCCGCCACCCCGGCGAGGCCGTCCACGTGGTCACCCCAGAGCCCCTTCCCGGGGCCCGGGTCGCGTTCACGGTCGCCGGCTGCTACGGCCAGCGGCTTCGTGCCGTCGCAAGGAGGCGGGCGGCGGCGTGAGCGCCGCGAGCCTCAGCGCTCCGCGGAGGGCGGCGGCCCGTGCCGCCGCCGAGCCGCGGACGGCCGACTCGCTCATCGCGCGGCTCGGCGCCTTCGTGGCCCTGAGCGGCTTCGCGGGCGCAAACTGGGGGCGGCTCGTGTCGCCCCCGGCCGCGGGCCGAATGGCCGCCGCCACGGCGGTGGCCGGGGCGGCGGCCGTCGCGCTCGGCCTGGTCGGTCGCTCGGGGCTGAGCCCGCTCGCGAAGAGGGCGCTGGCCGCGGCGTGCACGGTCGCGGCGATCGTCGTCGGGCTCATCGCCGTCGGGCTCGAGGCCCGCCTGCTCCTGCCGCCCCACGCGGGGGCGCTCGCCGATCTGACGAGTCGCGGGCTCGCCGGGATCAGGGTCACGGACTGGCCCTACGGGGGACAGGATCCCGCGGTCCGGCTGGTGATCCTGCTCGGGGCGCCGCTGCTCCTCGGGCCGGCGGCGGCGCTGGCGTTCTGGCCGGCGCGCCGCCTCGGCCCGGCGCTTCGGGGGCTGGCCCTCGTGCTCCTGCTCCTCACCTACGGCATAGGGGTCACCGAGCACGACCCCGGGAAGCCGCTCCTTCGCGGGCTGATCCTGCTCGTCCTGATCGCCGCCTGGCTGTGGCTGCCCCGGCTCGAGGCGCGCGACGCGGCGCGAGCGGCGCTGCTCGTAGGCGGGGTCGGCGTCTGCGCACTGCCGGTCGCCGCCCGGCTCGACGCCGACCAGCCCTGGTGGAACTGGCGGTCCTGGGACTGGTTCGGCGGGGGCAAGGTCGTGAGCTTCGACTGGGACCACAGCTACGGGCCGCTGTCGTGGCCGCGCCAGGGGACGACGTTGCTCAACGTCCGCTCCGACCGCCCGCACTACTGGAAGGCCGAGACCCTGGACCGCTTCGACGGCTTTCGCTGGCTGCGCTCGACCGAGAACGACACCGGGCATCCCGGGCAGGAGCTCCCCACCCAGCCGGAGCCGCCCGGGCGCCCCTGGGCCTACTTCGAGTTCAACCCCCGCTGGGACGTACGGGCCCGCGTGACCGTGCGCGCGCTGCGAAGCGACTTCGTCGTGGGCGCGGGGACCATGTACGAGGTCCGCGGGCTGGGCGACACAGCCGACTCGGCCGACGGCACGACGCGCACCAACGTGGACGCGCTCGAGAAGGGCGACAGCTACAGCTTCCGCGCCTACGTGCCCGATCCGACCGCGAGCCAGATGCGCGGCTCGCCGCCCGGGTACGACGCGGGGCTCGTCGAGTACACGGCGATCTTCCTGCCGCACCGGGGAGAGAGCGCAATCGAGAGCCAGATCCCGGGCGACGCCGCGCGCTCGGCCGAGCCGCCGCGCCAGCCCCTGTGGGTGCCGCTCCGGGGCGAGCCCGGCAACCGGGCCGCCGCGGCCCGGACGCTTCTGTCCTCGCCCTACGACCGCGTCTACCGGCTGGCGCGGAGGATCGCGGCCGGCGCGCCGACCGCCTACGACGCGGTGCGCGCGATCGAGCGCTACCTCCAGCGCAACTACAGCTACAGCGAGCGGGTGCCGAACCACGACCTTCCGCTCGTCGGCTTCCTGTTCAAGGACCGGGCGGGCTACTGCCAGCAGTTCTCGGGGGCGATGGCGCTGATGCTCCGCATGGTCGGCATCCCGGCCCGGGTGGCCGCCGGGTTCGCGCCCGGCTCGTACAACACCGACACCAAGGAGTGGCGGGTCCGTGACCTAGACGCCCACTCGTGGGTCCAGGTCTACTTCACCGGGATCGGCTGGGTCGACTTCGACCCCACACCGGCCGCCGCGCCGCCGGCCTCCCAGTTCGCCGGCATCGACAACCCCGACGCGACTCGCGGCCTCGGCGGCTCCAACCCGGGAGGGTCCGGCCCGCCGGCCTCCGATCGGGCCTCGGACTCCCCGGGCGCCCAGGGGAGCCCGGGCCGGCCGGTGCTCGGGCTCTGGGCGATCCCGGTCTTCCTGGCCGCGTTCGCGCTGGCCGCCGCCGCGGCGCTCCTGCTCCACGGCCGTCTCAGGCGGCGGGGCGGCTTCACCGTTGATGCCCAGCTTGGCGAGCTGCGGGATGCGCTCCGGCGCCTCGGCTGGAGCCTGCCGGCCGGGACGACGCTGCTGGCGCTGGAGCGGCGCCTCGCCCGCGCCGCCGGACCGGCCTCGGCGGGCTACGTGGCGCGGCTGCGGGCGCACCGCTACGCGGCCGTCGGCGGACCGCTTCCGAGCGCCGCGGAGCGCCGGGCGCTGCGTCGAGAGCTCACGGCCGGGGGCGGCCTGCGCGTCCGTCTCCTCGGCCTCCTCGCGATCCCTCCAGGCGCCCCCCGCCGCCGCCAGGCCGAGGCTCGATAGGTTGGGGGCTTCTTATCACCGCTTAAGGCTGCGTTGTTAGAGGTATGTCCATGAACCCCGTCACCAGCCCCCCGCAGCGTCCCCTTCGAAGCCTCGCCGCCGGAGTCCTAGGCGGCTTGGTGGTACTCGTGGTAGGAGCGATCCTGATCGCCACGGGCGCCATCGGCGGAGAGACGAAGCGCGAGGTGGTGCGCGAGACGCTGGCCCAGCCCGTCTCCCAGTCGAAGGACGGAAGCGGCGGGAACACCATCGCCGACATCTACCGCAAGGAGGGGCCAGGCGTGGTCTACATCCAGGCCCGCGGCGTCTCCGGCAACTCGCCCTTCGGGCTCCCGCAGCAGGGCAGCGTGGCCACCGGCTCGGGCTTCGTGCTCGACAACCAGGGCTACATCCTCACCAACGACCACGTGGTCGAGGGCTCGAGCAACGTGACCGTGCGCTTCAGCGAGAACGGGAACCCGATCAAGGCCGATGTGAAGGGCCGCGACCCCTCGTCCGACCTCGCCGTGCTCAAGGTCGATCCGAGCAAGGCCAAGCTCGACCCGCTGCCGCTCGGCGACTCCTCGAAGGCCCAGGTCGGCGACGCCGTGGTGGCGATCGGCAACCCGTTCGGCCTCCAGCGGACCGTCACCTCGGGGATCGTGTCGGCGGTGCAGCGCCACATCGAGGCGCCCAACAACTTCACGATCAACGGCGCGATCCAGACCGACGCCGCGATCAATCCCGGGAACTCCGGCGGCCCGCTGATCGACGCGAACGGCCGGGTGATCGGCATCAACTCCCAGATCGCCACCGGCGGCGGCAACGGCTCCGTGGGCATCGGGTTCGCGGTGCCGATCAACCTGGCGAAGAGGGTCATCCCGCAGCTCGAGAAGGGCGGGACCGTGCAGCGCGCCTACCTGGGCGTCGAGATGGCCACCGTCACGAGCCAGATCGCCAAGGCGCTCAAGCTGCCGACCGACCACGGTGCGCTGATCCAGAGGGTGATCCCGGGCGGGCCGGCGGCCAAGGCGGGGCTGCGCGGCGGTCACACCCCGACTGGCCAGGACTTGAGCGCCGGCGGCGACCTGATCGTCAAGGTCGGCGGCAAGGACGTGCGGAGCTCCGATGGCGTCGCTGCGGCGATCGCCAGCAAGAAGCCGGGGGACGTGGTGAACGTCCAGTACTACCGGGGCACTCACCTGCGCTCGACCAGCGTCAAGCTCGGCAAGCGGCCGAGCCAGATCCCCGGCTCCTCCTCCGACCAGGGTGGGGGAGGCGGCGACATCCTGCCGTTCCCGTAGGACGGCGGTCCGCCGGCCGCGCCGTGCGACCATTTGCGGCGTGACCCGGGTCAAGATCTGCGGCATCACCAACCTCGAGGACGCCCTCCGCGCGGCCGACCTCGGCGCTTGGGCGCTCGGGATGGTCCTGTGGGAGGGCAGCGAGCGAGCCTGCCCGCTCGCGGCCGGCGAGGAGATCGCCGCGGCGCTCCGGCGGCGGGTGGAGCTGGTGGGCGTGTTCGTCAACGCGGCCCTGGACGAGCTCGCCCGCGAGGCCGACCGGAGGCAGCTCTCGATCCTCCAGCTCCACGGCGACGAGGGGCCGTCGTATTGCCTGGAGGCGGCCCGGCGCACCGGGTGCAAGGTCATGAAGGCGGTCCGAGTTCGGGACGCCTCCGCCGTCGCCGGGCTGCGGCGTTACCGCGGCGTCGACTACCACATGCTCGACGCCTACGTCCCCGGCACGCGGGGCGGGACCGGCGAGAGCTTCAACTGGGAGCTCGCGCGCCTTCACCGGGGCCCCATCCCGGTCGTCCTCTCGGGCGGGCTAGATCCGGACAACGTCGCCGAGGCGATCGACGTGGCGCGGCCGTTCGCGGTCGACACCGCTAGCGGGACGGAAGCCGCGCCCGGGCGCAAGGACCCGGCCAAGCTGCAGGCCTTCTTCCGCGCGGTCGAGGCCGCCGATCGCCGGCTCGCCCCGGTGGCGGGATGAGTGCCCCGCCGCTCGAGCGGCGCTTCGGCCCATACGGCGGTCGCTACGTGCCCGAGACGCTGATCCCCGCCCTCGACGAACTGGAGCGGGAGTGGGCGGCCACGCGGGCCGACCCGGCGTTCGAGGATGAGCTCGGCGCGCTACTGCGCGACTACGCCGGCCGGCCGACGCCGCTGTACGCGGCGCCCCGGCTGTCGGAGGCCTGCGGCCGCGAGGTTCACCTGAAGCGGGAGGACCTCCTCCACACGGGCGCCCACAAGATCACCAACGCGCTCGGCCAGACCCTGCTCGCCCGGCGGATGGGCAAGCGCCGGATCATCGCCGAGACCGGGGCCGGTCAGCACGGCGTGGCCACCGCCACCGCATGTGCGCTGCTCGACCTCGAGTGCGTGGTCTACATGGGCACCGAGGACATGCGGCGCCAGCGCCCCAACGTGGAGCGCATGGCGCTGCTCGGCGCCCGCGTCGAGCCGGTCGAGGCCGGGGCTCGCACCCTGAAGGAGGCGGTCAGCGCGGCGATCCGCGACTGGGTCACGAACGTGGAGGGCACCCACTACGTGATCGGCTCGGCGGTGGGGCCGGCGCCCTTCCCGGCGCTCGTCCGCGACCTCCAGCGGGTCATCGGCGACGAGGCCCGCGCGCAGGTGCTGGAGCAGGCGGGACGGCTGCCCGACCGGGTGATCGCCTGCGTAGGCGGGGGCTCCAACGCAATCGGCGCGTTCACGGCGTTCCTGGGCGATGGGAGCGTGGAGCTCGTGGGGGTCGAGGCCGCCGGCGAGGGGCTCGAGACGCGCCGGCACTCCGCCCCGCTGACCACCGGCGCCAAGGGCGTCCTCCACGGAGCGCTGTCCGCGGTGCTGCAGGACGAGGACGGGCAGATCCTCGAGGCCCACTCGATCTCGGCCGGTCTCGACTACCCGGGCACCGGGCCGGAGCACGCGTTCCTGCGCGACGAGGGACGCGTCCGCTACGCGGCGGTGGCCGACGCCGACGCGCTCCGCGCGTTTCGGAGGCTGGCCGAGCTCGAGGGGATCATCCCGGCGCTCGAGCCGGCGCACGCCCTGGCCTTCGCGCTGGCCAACCCGGCCGGCGACCTCGACCTGATCGTGCTCTCCGGCCGGGGGGACAAGGACCTGGCCGAGGTGCTCGATCGGTGACGAGCACCGACTCCGCCCCTGGCATCGAGCGGATCGTCGGCGCCTTCGGGGCGCACGCGAAGCGTGCCGCGCTCATGCCGTACCTGATGGCCGGTCACCCCGACCACGAGACCTCGGCGGCCGCGCTCGCCGCGGCCGCCGATGCCGGCGCCGACCTCCTGGAGCTCGGAGTTCCGTTCTCCGATCCGCTCGCCGACGGGCCGGTGATCCACGCCGCGGGGACCCAGGCCCTGGCGGCCGGGGCCACCGTTCACAGCGCGCTCGCGCTCTGCCGGGAGGCCGCCGGGCGGCTTCCGGTGATGCTGATGGTCTATGCGAACGTGGTGATGCGCTCCGGTCCCGCCGGCTTCGCGCTCCGCGCGGCCGCGGCGGGGGCGGCGGGCCTAATCGTCCCCGACCTGCCCTATGACGAGGCGGGCGAGGTCCGGGCCGCCTGCGACGCCGAGGGCCTGGCGCTCGTCCCGCTCGTCGCGCCGACGACCACCGCGGAGCGCGCCGCCGCCATCGGCCGCACCGCCCGCGGGTTCGTCTACGCGGTCTCGCTCACCGGGACCACCGGCGAGCGCGGTGAGCTGGCGCCGGGGGTGACGGAGACCGTCGCCCGCGTCCGAGCGGCGACCGAGCTGCCGGTGGCGGTGGGCTTCGGGGTCTCCACCCCGGCCCAGGCCGCCCGCGTGGGGGAGCTGGCCGACGGCGTGATCGTGGGTAGCCGCGTGGTGCGCGCAGCGGGTGAAGGGGGCGCCGACGGGGTGCGCCGGACCGTCGCCGAGCTGGCGTCGGCCCTGTCCTTGCCGGGCGCCGACGGGTGCTAGGGTGGCCGCCGTGGCCGAGCCCAGCAGCACGGACGCGGGGGCCGGTGGGCGCAGGTCCGCCAAGGCGAGCGCGGGGAAGGCGGGCGGCGCGAAGACCACCCGCGGCAAGGGCGACGCGGCCAAGCCGGCGCGGCCCAGGGCCACGCGCCCGCGGCGCTCGGCCAAGCAGCGACAGGTAGAGGAGACGGCCCGCGCCTACTTCGACGCGCTCGCGGCACGCGACGCGGACCGCATGGCCTCGCACTGGAGCGAAGAGGGGGTAGACGACATCGTCCCGCTGGCCGTCCTCCGCGGCCCGGACGAGGTGCGCCGGTTCTTCACCGAGCTGTTCGCCGCCTTCCCCGACGGTGAGATGACCGTCCGCCGGGTGGTCGCCGACGAGCGCCAGGCGGCGGTCGAGTGGCGCATAACCGGCACGTTCACCGGCGGGCCTTTCCAAGGCGTCGAGCCCACCGGCCGCTGGCTCGAGCTGCGCGGCGTGGACCTGCTCGAGGTCGAGGACGGCAGGCTCACCCGCAACACGTCCTACTACGACGGCGCGGCGTTCGCCCGCCAGATCGGCATGCTGCCGCCCCAGGACTCGGGCGCGGAGCGGGCGATGAAGAACGCGTTCAACGCCTACATGCGCGTTCGCCGGAGCATGGGGGCTGGCTAGCGTGTCGGTGCTCGTGGCCCTCACGGTCGGGCTCGTCGTCTGGCTCGTCCTGTGGGCGTTCGGAACCAAGGCGGACGACGCGTTCCTGATCACGATCGCCCTCGTCCTGGTGGCCACGACCGTCCGGCTGGCGATGCCGTTCATCGCCCAGCTCCTCGGCCGCGAGACCGAGAGCGAGCGCGAGACGCCGGGCGGCCTGTAGCCGGCCGGTCGCGCCCCGTAGCGCGCGAGCGCCACGACGCCACCCCGGGCGGCGAGTGTGTGCTGCGTTTCTCGTCACATGCGCGAGTTTCGCGGCACACACTCCGAGGCCCGACGGTGCCGCGACTACAGGCCCGCCGCCTCAGCCGAAGAAGGTCGCCGCCACCTCGTAGTCCTCCTCGGGCACACGCCGGAGCTCGCTCACCGCCTCGGCGAGCGGGACGAGCTCGATGCTCGCGCCGTGGAGCGCCGGCATCATGCCCCAGCGCTCAGCGTGCGCGGCGTCGATCGCGGCGATCCCGAGCCGAGTGGCGAGCACGCGGTCGAAGGCGGTCGGGCTGCCGCCGCGCTGGGTGTGCCCGAGCACGGTGGCGCGGGTCTCGTAGCCGGTCCGCCGCTCGATCTCCCGCTCGAGGCGCTGGCCGATGCCGCCGAGCCGCGCGTGACCGAACTCGTCCGCGCCTCCCTGGGCGAGCTCCATCGTCCCCTCCCTGGGCACCGCGCCCTCGGCCACAACCACGATCGAGAAGTAGCGGCCGCGCGAGTGGCGGCGGCGGATCAGCCGGCAGACGTCGTCGATGTCGAACGGGCGCTCCGGCACCAGGACCACGTCGGCGCCGCCGGCCAGCCCGGAGTGCAGGGCGATCCAGCCGGCGTGGCGGCCCATCACCTCGACGACCATCACGCGGTTGTGGGACTCGGCCGTCGTGTGGAGGCGGTCGATGGCCTCGGTCGCCACCTGGACCGCGGTGTCGAAGCCGAAGGTCATGTCGGTCGCGCCGAGGTCGTTGTCGATCGTCTTCGGGACGCCGAGCACCGGGCAGCCGTGCCCCTCGTTCAGCCGGGCCGCCGCCCCGAGGGTGTCCTCGCCGCCGATGGCGATCAGGCCGTCGAGGTGGAGGCTCTGCATGGTCTCCCGGATGCGGTCAGGCCCGTTCGGGTCCTTGAACGGGTTCGTGCGCGAGGTCCCGAGGATGGTCCCGCCGCGGGGCAGGATCCCCCGCGTGGACTCGATCGTCAGCTCGCCGTGCGCGTTCTCGAGCGGCCCTCGCCAACCGTCGCGGAAGCCGACGATGGCGTGGCCGTAGCGGTCGATCCCCTTGCGGACGATCGCCCGGATCGCGGCGTTGAGCCCGGGGCAATCCCCGCCTCCGGTGAGGACGCCGATGCGCACGCGCCCACCATAACGACGCCCGGAGGGCGGACCGCCGCCGCTCGTAGAATCCAGTCCCGCCCTGTTTGGTGCTCCCCGCCTCAACCACCGTGGCTCTAGGACGGCCAGGACCCCGCCTGGTGGCGGCGACGGTGCGCGCCGACGCTTTGCGATCCCGGCGCGGCGGCGGTTCGCTCGGACGCGGGCGCTTCGCAAGCTGACGCCGCTGGTCGTGCCCCTGGCGGTCTCGGGGTGCTTCGGGGGGAACCAGCCGGGCGCCGCGTCCCCGATCCGCGGGCGGACGCTGGCCATCTACTCGAGCCTCCCGCTGCACGGCCTGTCGGCGCCGGCGGCCGGGGCGGTCGCCGCCGGCGAGCGGCTGGCGCTCGCCGACGCGCGTGACCGGGCGGGCCGCTATCACGTGCGTTTCGTGGTGCTCGACTCCACCCGGCCGGGCGGGCCGCTGTGGGACCCCGGCCAGGTGAGCCTGAACGCCAAGCGGGCGGCCCGCGATCCGCGGGCGATCGCCTACGTGGGCGAGCTCGACTACGGAGCGTCCGCGGTCTCGGTCCCGGTCACCAACGGCAACGGGCTGCTGCAGGTCTCGCCGGGCGACGGCCTCGCGAGCCTCAGCCGAACGCCGCCCGGCGAGATCGGCCGCGGCGGGCCCGCGCGCTACTACCCGGCGCGCCGGCGAACGTTCCTCCGCCTCGTTCCGAGCGACCTGCTCCAGGCCGGCGCGCTGCTCGACCTCGCGCGGCAGAGCGGCGCCCAGCGCCTGGCGACGGTGACCGACGAGGGGAACTACGGGGACGAGCTCGGCGAGGAGGCCGCGGCGGAGGCCCGGCGAACGGGGGCGTCGGTCGACGTCACGCGCGACTTCAGCGGTGATCCCGCGGCCGCGCCCTCGATCGTGCAGCTGCTCGCCGAACGCCGGCCGCAGGCGGTGATCTACGCGGGGGTGGCCGCGCCCGGCACCGAGGCCCTGCTCGGCGGGATCGCCCGACGGATGCCCGGGGTGCCGGTGTTCTGTGCTTCGGGCCTCGCCCCGGCCGGCCGCCCGCCCGCGGGCGTGGCGGGTGCGGTCGAGGTGGTCAGTCCCTACCGGCCGCTATCCACCTATCCGGCCGCCGGGCGCCGACTGCTCGGTCGGCTGCCGCCCAGCGCCCGCCGGGTCGAGGCCCTCTACGGCTACGAGGCGGTGCGCCGGGTGCTCGACGCGATCCGCTCCACGGGCGGCCGCCGCGGCGCCACGCGCGCGGCGGTGGTACGGGCCGCGCTCGCGCCGGGGGCGCGGCGCTCGCCGATCGGGCGATACCGGGTCCGTCGCGGCGGCGACGTCTCCGAGGACCGCCTGGCGGTCTACCGCGTCGAGCACCGGCGGCTCGTGTTCGATCGGCTGGTGCGATGAGCGCCGAGCCGGCGGGGGCGCGAGCCCCGGCGAGGCGCCGTCCGGGGCGGGGCTACGCGCTCGCGGCCGCCGGCGCGACGATGTGGGCCATGAACGGCAACCTGGCCCGCTACCTGCTCGATGACGGCGTCAGCGCGGTCCGACTCGCTCAGCTGCGCTCCGCCGGCTCGTGGCTCCTGCTCCTCTTCGGGCTGGGGCTCGCCCGCCGCGATCTGATCCCAGTGCGCCGCCGGGAGCTGCCGGCCCTGGCATTCCTCGGGATCGCGGGGCTGGCGCTCGTCCACGCCACCTACTTCGTGGCCATCCAGCATCTGGAGATCGGGGTTGCGGTGACGATCCAGTACCTGGCCCCCCTCGTCCTTCTGGTCTGGCTCAGGCTGGTCCACGGGCGGCGGCTCCCGCCGAGCCTGTGGGGGGCGGTGGCCCTATCGGTGGTCGGGTGCTTCTTCGTCGTGCGCGCCTACCACGCCGGCGCCCTCGACGGGGTCGGGGTCGCCGCCGCCTTCGCGGCCATGATCACCTTCGCCATCTACATGGTCGGCTCCGAGCGGGCGGGGCACAGGCACGAGCCGGTCACGACGCTCTTCTGGGCCTTCGGGTTCGCATCGCTGTTCTGGGCGGTCGTCGAGCCGTGGTGGAGCTTTCCGTTCGGCCAGTTCGGCTCTGCGCGCCACATCCTGCTGGCGGCCGGGGTGGTGGTGGTCGGCACGCTGTTGCCGTTCATCTGCATGGTCGCGGCGTTGCGCCACATCCCCGCGCCACGGGCCGCGGTCGTGGCGACCCTCGAGCCTGTGCTCGCGGCAGTCTTCGCCGAGTTCCTCCACGACGAGCGCCTGGCCGCCGTCCAGATCGCCGGGGGCCTTGCCGTGGTCGCCGCGGTGCTGTGGGTCCAGGCCAGGAGGCCCGATCTGGAGGCCGAGCTCGCGCCGCCCGCCGTCCACGCGCGCTAGCCGCACGCTGCGTTAAGCGGATATGGAGCTTGCCGGGGGGTCGTCGCAACGCCGCCCCGCTTGGCTAGGATGCCCGCCCAGGGATGTACGCAACTTGAGGAGGGATACCTTGCGAGCACGTTGGTTGGCTGGGCTTGGCTGCCTGCTCGGCACCTCCGCCCTGGCCGCGGTCGGCTGCGGCGGCGGCGGTGGTGGAGGCGGTGCCGGGAAGACGGTCAAGGGCAACACGCTCACGGTCTATTCGAGCCTTCCGCTGCAGGGACCGACCCGGGTGAACTCGGTCGCGGTCAACAACGGCGCGAAGATCGCGCTGTCCCAGGCGAGCAACAAGGTCGGGAAGTACACGATCAAGTTCAAGACCCTTGACGACTCCACCGCCGCGGCCGGCAAGTGGGACCCGAGCCAGACCGCTGACGACGCGCGCAAGGCGGTCTCGGATCCCACTACGATCGCCTACATGGGCGAGTTCAACTCGGGGGCCTCCGCGATCTCGATCCCGATCCTCAACAAGGCCGGGATCCTCCAGGTCTCGCCGGCCAACACCGCGGTCGGCCTGACGAAGAAGGAGCCGGGCGCCACGGCGGGCGAGCCGACCAAGTACTACCCGACCGGGACGCGGACCTACGGCCGCGTCGTGCCCCGGGACAAGATCCAGGGTGCGGCCATGGCGATCGCCATGAAGGACGCGGGATGCAAGAAGGCGTACGTGTTGAACGACAAGGAGGTCTACGGCGCCGGCCTCGCGAGCAACTTCGTGTCGTCCGCGAAGAGCCAGGGCCTCACCGTCCTTGGCAACGAGGGCTACGACCCGAAGGCCTCGAACTACCGCTCGCTGGCGTCGAAGATCAAGTCCAAGGGCGCCGACTGCGTCTTCGGCTCGCTGATCGTCGACAACAACGGCGTGCAGCTGTTCAAGGACCTCGCCTCCGGCGTGCCGGGCGCAAAGCTGTTCGCGCCCGACGGCTGCGCCGAGAGCACGTTCACCGACCCCAAGAAGGGCGGC
>DASQXU010000393.1:0-13286 GCA_035639555.1 Thermoleophilaceae bacterium | reverse complement strand
CCCTCGCGGACGATGTTGGCCTCGCCGAAGGGAATCGCGTAGGGCTCCTCCGGCACGTCCCCCTCCGTCTGGTAGAGCACCTTGTTCTCCATGAAGATCACGGGGTCGTCGTCGCGGATCGCCTGGATGAGCAGCCCCTTGGCGTCGTAGGGCGTGGCCGGGACGACAACCTTCAGCCCGGGGATGTGGGTGAAGATCGGGTAGAGCGCCTGCGAGTGCTGGGAGGCCGCCCGGATGCCCGCCCCCCACATCGTCCGGATGACCATCGGGGTCACCGCCTTCCCCCCGAACATGTACCGGAACTTCGCCGCCTGGTTGAAGATCTGGTCGAAGCAGACGCCCATGAAGTCCACGAACATGAGCTCGGTGACCGGCCGCAGGCCGGAGGCCGCGGCTCCGGCGGCGGCGCCGATGTAGGCCGACTCGCTGATCGGGGTGTCGAGCACCCGACCGGGGAACTTGTGGTAGAGCCCCTTCGTCACCCCGAGCACTCCGCCCCAGGCGTCGTCCTCGCCCGGGGCTTCCATGCCGCCCGCGACGTCCTCGCCGAACACGACCACGGTTGGGTCGCGCTCCATCTCCTGGGCGAGCGCCTCGTTGATGGCTTGCTGGAAGGTGATGTTTCGAGCCATCGTGCTCCCTCCCCTCAGTACTTGACGTAGACGTCGGTGAGGACGTCGTCGGGCGCGGGGTCAGGGGCGGCCTTCGCCTCGGTCACCGCCTCCTCGATCAGCGCCCGCGCCGCCTCGTCGATCTGGGTCAGGTCATCCTGCTCGATCAGCCCGGCCTCGGTCACCCGGCGCGCGAAGCTGTCGAGGCAGTCGCGTGTGCGCCGCAGCTCCTCGACCTCGTTCTCGGCCCGATAGGTCTGCTGGTCGCCCTCGAAGTGCCCGAAGTAGCGCATCCCCTTGCAAACGAGGAGCGACGGCCCCTCGCCCGAGCGGGCGCGCCGCACGGCCTCGCCGCCGGCCTCGTTGACCGCGAAGAAGTCGAAGCCGTCGACCACCACGCCGGGCATGCCGAAGCCCTCCGCCCGCTTCGAGAGGTCGACCGCGGCCTGGTGGTAGTTGGGCGGGGTCGCCTCGGCGTAGCCGTTGTCCTCGACGACGAAGACGCACGGCAGCTCCCAGCAGGCGGCCAGGTTGAGGCTCTCGAGGAACGTGCCCTGGTTGGAGCCGCCATCGCCGGTGAACGACACCGCCACCTGGTTGGAGCCCTTTACCTTGGCCGTCAGCCCCACGCCGCAGACGAGCGGGGGGCCGCCGCCGACGATCCCGTTCGCGCCGAGCATGCCCTTCTCGAGGTCGGCGATGTGCATCGAGCCGCCCTTGCCGTGGCACAGGCCGGACTGCTTGCCGTAGATCTCGGCCATCATCGCCTTGACGTCGCATCCCTTTGCGATCGCGTGTCCGTGGCCGCGATGGGTGCTGGCCACGTAGTCGTCGGATCCCAGGTGCATGCACACGCCCGCGGCGATGGCCTCCTCGCCGGCGTACAGGTGCACGAAGCCCGGAATCTCGCCGGTGGCGAACTCCACGTGGAGGCGCTCCTCGAACTCGCGGATGGTGCGCATCACGCGATACGCCTCCAGCAACTGCTCCTTGGTGAGCTCCCCCACGTCGGGGGGCGCGACCGTAGACATGGACTCTCCTCCTTCTGACGACCGGGACGCCCCACGGCCGCGCCGGCCGCGGCGCTCAGGGAGCGCAGCTTACTCCGGGGTGTGCCCGTTTTGGGCGCGCAGCCGCGGTCCCGAGGCCGGGCGCTCGCCGTCGAGCAGGCCGCGCCGGGCGGCTTCGAGCATGACCGAGTCGATGTCGATCGTCCGCGGCCCGGGCACAAGGCGGACGAGGGCTGGCTCGCCCCGCCGACGCTCCAGCTCCCGCTCGCCGTCGAGCGCCAGACAGCCCTCTCCCGCGGCCACCGCCACGGGCTCCTCCATCTCGATCAGGTCGAAGCCCCGGATGCCCACCGGCACGAGCAGCCCCGGCGCCAGGGGCACCCGCAGCGCGAGCTCCGCGTCCGCGGGCGAGGCGGCAAGGCGCACGTGGAGTCCCTGCCGCGCGCCCCGAGCCAGCGGGCGTAGCAGCCCGGCCACCGAGCACAGCCCGATTGCGCTCGGGCTCGCGAACGTCACGAACAGCTCACTCACCTCATCGCCGCGCCACAGCGCGCGGGCTCCGGTGAAGCGATCACGGGTGACGGCGACCTCGATGAGCGCGAGCTCGCGCTCCCGACCCTCCAGCTCGACGGCGAGGGCGGTCTCGCGCCGCAGCGCGCCATCGCCGCCGACCTGCCCGGTGGCCACGAGGCCGGTGGCGAGGCCGGCCACCGTCGCCTCGCGCATCTCGGGGAAGGAGTTGTTCGTGCCCGTCGACAGCGCGCACAGCGGGATGTCGCCGCACTGCTTCGCGACGACACGGTGCGTGCCGTCTCCGCCGAGCACGACGAGCGCCGCCACCCCCTTGGCCCGCAGGAGCTCGACTGCGAGCTCGCTGTCCCGCGCCGTCCCGGTCAGCGGCATCGGCAGCTCCTCGAGGACCGGGAACGGCGCCGCGCCGCCGCTGTCGTTCTCGGTGGCGCGGGCGCGCACCCGGCGCCGGAGGGTCGAGGAGACCCCGTCGGCTGCCGGCATCATGAGCGCGCGACCGACCCCGGTCGCCCCCAGCCCGGCGAGCAGCCGGTACACCATGCCGCCCTTGTCGGCGTTGCCGAACACCGAGGCGCCGGCCACCAGCCGGCGGATGTCCCGCCCGGACGCGGGGTTGGCGATGATTCCCACGCTGACCTCTGCTGGCAAGCCGCGCCGCTCCTCGAGCACCGCCTTGGAGGTATCCGAGGTTACGCCCTCGAGGTCTCCTCGGGCGACCGCGGCGGCGCCGATCTCGCGGCTTGGCTAGGCGTCGGGTCGTCGAGCTCCGCGATCGCATCCGCGGTGCTGAGGACCCGGCCGAACTCCGGATCGAGGTTCGCCGCGGTGACCCGCGCCAGCTGCTCCGCGGGGATCGTGCCTCCGTCGTGGTCGGCGAGGTCGAAGGTGTGCGTCGCGTCGAGCGCAAACCGCACGTCGAAGCCCAGGTTGGCGCCGACCCGCGCGGTCGTCTCGCAGCACATGTTCGTCTGGATGCCGCAGACGACGATGGCCTCCACACCGGTTGCCCGCAGCCAGCCAGCGAGATCCGGATCGCCGTGGAACGCCGAGTTGACATGCTTCGTGACCAGTAGGTCAGGCTCGCCGCTGACCACCTCCTTGAACGCGTTGCCGGGCTCGCCGGTCCGGAGCGGCGACAGCGGCTCCTTCGAGTCGTGGCGCACGAAGACCACGGGCTGCCCGCGCTCCCGCCACGCGCCGATCAGGGTGGCGACCTTCTCTTCGCACGCCGGGTTGTCCCGGCGCCCCCAATAGCCGGGGTCGTCGAACCCCCTCTGCATGTCAACCACGACGAGCGCGACGGGATCGGCCACGGTTCGAGCGTAGCCGTCAGCGGCCGAGTCGCGCTTCTTGCCTGGAGGCAGGACCCCCCGATGCAGGACGGCGCCGCGCTCTTCGCGGCAACAGCACGAGCCCCGCCACCCCGGCCGCGAGGGCGGCACCTGCGGCGACCAGCACCCCCGCCTCGAGGCCGCCCGCGCTCGCCCCCGTCCCCCCGCTGCCCTCGAAGCCGGCCGCAATCGATCCCGGTCCCGCCACTCCGAGCACCGCGGCGATCGTCCACTGGAGCTCGCTGGTCGAGCTGCCGAGCTCGCGCTGGATGGCGGGCAAGGCCACGGACACCGACGTCTGGTCGAGGAAGATCAGCGCGTTGGCGACGCCCGCCGCGCCGAGAACCCCGCGCTGGCGCGCGGATAGTCCGGTCGAGCCTGCCCGCGGCCCGGGGCGGGCACTGGTCAGGCCGCGCAGCCGTCGAGAGACGAAGCGACCGCCGGCCGCCGCGGAGTCGACGGTTCATCGCCGGGCATGCCAGCCGCGCTGGAGCCCGGCGCCGCAGCCCAGTCGCCTCACCCTCGGGCTAGGGAGCCTCCGCTACCGGGGGGCGCACAACGGCGACCGCCGCGACCGCCAGGAAGCCGAACGCCGCCACCTCGGGCGCGAGCACCGCGAACAGCAGAACCAGGCCGTAGAAGGCCAAGCTGGGCGTCGTCCGCGCCGCCAGGGCTCGGAGCTCCGCCTGCGTGCCCTCCCGGGCGAGCTCGCCGCGCGCTGCGACGTACCGGCCGATCGCGCTGATTGTCGCTGTGACGACGAACAGCGTTGCGCCGTAGAACAGCACCGCGGGGCGCTCCCCGCTGGTCGTGCGGAGGCCCTGGGCGACGAGCGTCGTCGGAAAGGGCAGGAACGCGACGACCATGAGCAAGAAGATGTTCATGCGCAGCACGGTCATATCCGCGAAACGCATTCGCCGGAAGATGCCGTGGTGGGCGAGCCAGAGCCCGCCGATGGTCAGGAAGCTCGTCACGTAGGCGAGATACGACGGCCACTGATCGCCGATCCCCCTCCAGAGGTCGTTGAACGCCGCCGGAGGGACGGAGATCTCCAGCACGAGCAGCGTGATGGCGATCGCGAACACGCCGTCACTGAACGCCTCCAGACGGCTGGTCTCGAACCGCATTCCCCTACCTTCGGCCCTGCCGACATCGCTCCTAGTTCTCCGGAACGCGACACGCAGCCCGGCGCCGCTGTCATCGAGGCGGGGCGCGGCCGTCGTCGCGCCCGACCTCCGGCGGCCGTGCCCCGCTCCCCAGCTGAGGGCCGCCGGCGGGCTCTCGATCTCGGAGGCACCTTGCGGTCGACGTCCCGGTGACGTGAGAATGGTCCGCAATGGGGTGCCTCCTCGTCCTCCTCGCCCTCATCTCCCCCCGGCTCGTCCTGTTCTTGCTGTGGATCTTCAGCGACGTCCTGAGCCGGGCCTTCGACAGCTGGATCATCCCGCTGCTCGGCTTCTTCCTGCTGCCGTGGACGACCCTGGCCTACGCAGCCTTCTGGGACTGGGGCTCCGGCCACCACGTGACCGGCTTCGAGTGGTTCTTCGTCGCCCTGGCCTTCCTGATCGACCTCGGCTCATACGGCGGCGGACGCCGCACGCAGTCCGCTCGCGCGTCGACGGGTTAGGGCCACCGGCCTCGACACCCGGTATAGGCGCCGGAGCGGATCTTTGTCCACGCGCACATGGCCGGGCGTCGTCCTGTCGGGCACGATCACGACGTGCGACGCTCCGTGGTCCCATGACGCCCGAACGCGCCCGGGCTTACCAGCGCGTGGTCAGGACCGTCCGCGAGGTCGGTCCGAGCGGCCTGCTCGCCGACGAGCAGCAACGCATTCGCGAGGCTGCCGATCACCTGATCTTCACGAACGATCTCGACGCCGACGTGGCGGCCCGGATGGCGCTGGTGGACACCGACCGCCTATGCCGCGCCCTGGTCGAGAGCGGCCGCTGGGAGCAGGGCCGCGCGATGCGCCTCGCCAAGGAAGTCGCGGCCTGCGGCCCGGCGCTCGCCCCCGAGCTGCGGGCGGCGTGAGGCCGCATAGGGCGCCGCAGCACGACCACGCCGTGGGCGATATATACCCTGCCCGATAGGGAGACCATCGAGAGATGCTGAATGGTCGGGCGCGACATGACGGCGTGAGCGCCTTCGGGTAGCGGTCGCGCGCCTACAAGCGGCTCGGGGCGAGGAGCATGGAGTCACCGATCTACGTCACAGGGCACAAGAGTCCCGACACGGACTCGATCGCGTCGGCCATCGCCTACGCGGAGCTCAAGCAACGGCTCGATCCCAACAACCGCTACCTGCCGGTTCGCCTAGGTGAGGTGAACGCCCAGACCCAGTGGGTACTCGAGCGCAGCGGGGCGCCGAAGCCCGAGTTCCTGCCTCACGTGATGCTGCGCGTCCGCGACGTGATGCGCGAGAGCTTCACTGTGGCAAACCACGACGAGCCCGTGCGCGAGGTCGGTCTCGTGATGGCCCGCGAGAACCTCGACCTGGTCCCGATTGTCGACGCCGAGCGGACGCTGGCGGGCGTGGTGACCGAACGCGCGCTCGCCCGACGGTACATCCGAGAGTCGCGCCAGGTCTCGCGCCTCGACACGCCGACCAACCTCGCGAGGATCGTCGAGGTGCTCGACGGCGAGCTCGTCGTTGGAGACGACAAGGAAGTCGCCGGAAGGGTCTGGGTCTACGCGATGGACCCCGCGACCTACGAGACGACGATCGAGAAAGGCGACGTCGTGGTGGTGGGCAACCGCCCCGATGTGCAGCGGCTCACGATCGAGCTCGGCGCCGATCTGCTCGTGGCGACCAATGGAGTCACGCCGCCCGACGAGATCATCGCCCTCGCCCGCGAGCGCGGTACGGCGGTGGCGGTCGCGCCGCTCGACACCTACGTCTCGAGCCGCATGATCACCCTGGCCGCGCCCTGCCGGGCGCTGATGGACTCCGACCCGCTCACCGTCTCCCCCGACGACCTGCTCTCGGACCACTCCGACGCGATCAAAGACGTCCACTATCGCGCTGCCCTGGCGGTCGACGAGAACCGCCGCCCGGTGGGGCTCGTTACCCGCTCGGACCTGATCGCCCCCCGACCGCGCCGCGTCCTGCTCGTCGACCACGCGGAGCAGGCGCAGAGCGTGGCCGGGATCGAGCGAGCGGAGATCGTGGAGATCCTCGACCACCACCACATCGGCTCGGTCGAGACGCACGTGCCGGTGACCGCGACCTTCGACCCGGTCGGCTCGACCGCGACGCTCGTGATCGAGCGGTTCCGCCAGAACGGCATGGAGCCGAGCCGGTCGAGCGCGCTGATGCTGCTCGGTGCGGTCCTCTCGGACACCGTGATTCTCAACTCGCCGACGACGACCGAGCGGGACCGGGCGGTGGTCGAATACCTGGAGCGCGTGCTCGCCCTGGACGCCGCCGAGTTCGGCCGCGAGATGTTCGAGACCACGTCGGAGGTCTCGGACGTGCCACCCGAGGAGATCCTCTCCCGCGACGCGAAGGAGTACGAGCTCGGGTCTGGGCGGAAGATGTGCATCGCTCAGATCGAGACCGTCGGCAAGACGCTGCTCGACCGCCGCGAGGAGCTGCTGGCCGCAATGGAAAGCGCCCGCGCGGCCAAGGACTACGTCCTCTTCGCGCTGATGATCACCGACATCCTGAGCAAGGGGACGGACATGCTGGTGGTCGGCGACCGTCCGCCGGTCGAGCGGGCTTTCGGGGTCCAGATGCAGGACGGGGTGATCGAGCTGCCCGGCGTGATGAGCAGGAAGAAGCAGGTCACCCCGAAGCTGCTCGCGGCGCTGTAACGGCGCGGCTAGGGCTCGACCAGCCGTCGCTCCATCGCCCAGCGCGAGAGCTCGTGGCGGCTCGAGAGCTGGAGCTTGCGCAGCACGGCAGAGACGTGCGCCTCGACCGTCTTGGTCGAGATCGAGAGGCGCGCGGCGATCTCCTTGTACATGTAGCCCCGCGCGATGTGCTGGAGGATCTCCCGCTCGCGGGGGGTGAGCTGGTCGAGCTCGCGGTCGGGGTCGGGACTCGGGCCGGCGAACGCGTCGAGCACGAAGCCGGCCAGCCGGGGCGAGAAGACGGCGTCGCCCTCGTGCACCCGCCGGACGGCGTCGGCCAGCTCGTGGCCCGAGATCGTCTTGGTGACGTAGCCGCGCGCGCCCGCGCGGATCACCGCGATCACGTCGTCGGGGGCGTCCGACACGGAGAGGGCGAGAAAGCGGACCTCGGGCCGCTCGTCGGCCACCCGGCGAATGACCTCCACCCCGCCGCCGTCCGGCATGTGGACGTCGAGCAGCACGACGTCGGGATCGGTGGCGGCGATCACCGCCACCGCCTCGCCGACCGTGGCGGCATCGCCGACCAGCTCCACGAGGTCCTCGAGCTCGGCCCGGACCCCGGCCCGAAAGAGCTGGTGGTCGTCGACGATCACGACGCGCGGGCTCACCGCCCGTCCTCCTCGAGCACGAGCTCGACCTCGGTCCCGGCACCTGGGGCGCTGTTGATCAGGGCCCGGCCCCCAGCCCGCTCCATGCGGCCGACGATCGACTCGCGAAGGCCGCGGCGGTCGGCCGGGATCGCGGCGGGATCGAAGCCCGGGCCGCGGTCGCGGACGAAGATCTGAAGCCGCCGGTCGCGGGCCTCGGCATAGACGTCGACCGGCGACCCGTCCGCAAACTTGGCGGCGTTGACCATCGCCTCCCGCGCGGCGGCTACGACCGCCTGGCCGGGCTCGTCGAGCTCCCGGTCGCCGACCGCCACCACCTCGACCGGCACGCGGTGGGCGCGCTCGACCTCCTCGGCCGCGGCCTCGAGCTCGGGGACCAGCCGGCGCTCGTCGCCGGCGTGGACCCGGCCCGAGAGCCAGCTCCGGAGCTCTCGCTCCTGCCTCCGGGCGAGCGCGGCCACCTCGATCGGATCGTCGGCCCGCTTCTGCACGAGGGCGAGGGTCTGGAGGACGGAGTCGTGGAGGTGGGCGGCGACCTCGGCGCGCTCCTGGGAGCGGATCCGCTCGGCGCGCTCGGCGGCAAGCGAGCGGGCCAGGCGCACGATCCAGGGAGCGAAGATCAAGGCGAGCACCGCGGCGACGACCAGGGCGGCGAGCACCACGTCGCGGGCGGCGCTCAGCGAGTCCGTGGCCAGGAGGAACGCGAACCCCGCGGCGATCACCAACGCCACGCCGACCCCGTTGCGGGAGATGACAGCGGCGCGCCCGCCGTCCGTCCTCTCAGGCTTCGCCGTCTCGGTCGCCGGAGCGAGCGACTGACGCCACAGAAGCGCGCCGCCCGCCGCCACTAGCACGAGCGGCCAGACCACCGCATCGGAGAACCAGATCCCGAGCGCGCGCAGCGCGAGCAGCGCGCTGAGCAGGAGCAGGCCGGCGCCGAGCGCCAGCTCGAGCGTTCCCTTCCGGAGGCCGGCGCGGCCTGGAGGCTGCCCTTCGGGCCCGCGCGCCGCCGGTATCGCCGCCCAGGCGATCAGATAGAGCAGCACGCCGAAGCCGCCGGCGGCCACGATGACGATCGCCGCCAGCCTCGGGATCAGCGGATCGACGCCGAGGTGGCGAGCGATGCCGGCACAGACGCCCCCGAGGATGCCGTGCTCGGGGTCGCGGCGCAGGGCGCGCAGCGGCGGGATGGCTGGTGCGCCGGTGCTCGTCACGCTCGTCGAGCCGATGATCCCACAGCCCTCATCGGCTCCTGCTGACCCCGAGCGCGAACAGGATCGCCCCGATCGTGGCCAGCGTGGCCGGCGCGAGGGCGGCAAAGCGGAGGTCGACCACCTCCAGGCGGTCGAGCAGCAGGGCCACCCCGAGCGCCGAGAGGACGAGTCCGGCGGTCAGGGAGGCGACGTCGACCCTACGCCGCACGGCTGACACAGGCCGTGTTCCCCCGTCCTGCGTCCACGTCATCGTGGAACCCCCGGTTCAGGTGGGCGTCGCTGTGGCCGACGGCGAACCGGCCGAGGCCGACATCGGCGTCGACGACGAGCCGCGGCTTGCGATCGCGGGCCCGCGGGGTGTCGGACCAGTCAACATCGACGCCGCCGCTCTCGCGGTCGAAGACCTGGACCTGCCCCGCGCCGGCGTGTGCGTTCGTCGCCGCGCAGACGTCGTTCGGAAGGAGGAGGACCGCCTCGCCGATCCCCACGTCGAGCTTGAGCTTGCGCTCGCCGGCCGGGAGCTTGGCGTCGCGCAGGTCGACCACCATTCGGCCTACGCCGAGCCGGTAGCGGTCGTGCAGCTGAGCCGACGACGCCGGCTTGTAGCGCCGGTCGCCGACGCCGCCGTGGAGGTCGATGCCGGCCGCGGAGACGAGGGCCAGCGGCAGGGCGATGGCGAGGGCAGGCAGGATGACCCATCGCACCCCGCCGAACAAGGCGCCGACCACGAGCAGCAGGCCGACCGCGATGAGCAGCGCCGCCATCGCCACGCCGCCCCCGACGCCGGCGAGCCAGCCGCTGCCGAGGGCCACCACGACCAGGACGATCAGCAGCCCGACGCCGACGGCCGCTCGGCGGACGAGGTCGCCGGGCTCGCCGCTCGGCCCCTCGCCCGAGACGATCCAGGAAATCAGAAGCCCGACGAGCGCCAGCACGATGAACGGGAGCAGCACCCAGCTGATGGTCAGGACGAGCGGGATGCCGACGATTAGGAGGAGAATGGCCGCGACGAGCGTCCCCGGCCCCCGCCGCGGGGGCGTATCCGGAGCCGCCGCCTCGCCCTCCTCCTGAGGAACCAGGAGGAGGGCAACGAGGTACGCGACCACGCCGGCTCCGCCGGCGAGTGTGAGGACGATCGCCAGCAACCGGATGATCACCGGATCGATGCCGAAGTACCGGCCGAGGCCGCCACAAACGCCGCCGAGGACGCGGTCCGTGCGGGAGCGGTAGAGCCGCTTGGGCGTACCGGCCTGTGGTCCGCCGCCGCCTTCGGGCGGCGTCTCCCCAGGCTGGGGCTCGATGGGATCGGTGTCTCTGGTGTCCATCTCCGTGCTCCTTTGGGTCGAGGACCAGTTCGGCCTCGATCGTGGTGCACGGAGCCGCCCCCGCCAATTGGGAATTGTCCCTAGGGGATGACCCCGAGCGGCGAAGCGCCCGTGGTTGCTTCCCCGTGCCAAGGCGGCCCAGACCACTCGGCGCCGGACGTGGACCGCCCTTCGCACGCGCTCGGCGCGGCCCAGCGCCATCGCTAGGCGCTGCCTCGGGCGCGCCCACGCCCGGTCTGCCCAGTGTGGGCCGAGTTCGCCTCATAGGCCACGGTTAGACCGCCCGCACGGGGAGCCTGCCGTTCGGTCGCGACAGGACACGGCGCGGGTGTAACCGAGGGCGCGCGCGGCGGCGCCGCGCGCGCCCACGTCGATCAGCGGACCACGCAGCTCGCGCTGGGTGACTGGTGGGCGGGGAAGGCCTTGGCCAGGGCTCGTGCGATGAGGTGGGTGCGGTGCACGTACCCCGGCGAGGTGTAGTGGATGCCGTCGGTGATGAACCACCGCTGCTTCGCGTGCGCGGGCCAGTCGAACACGCGCATGGTCGGGAAGCGGCGGCAGGAGGCGACGAGGTCGCGGTTCCAGCGCTGCATCAACGCCTCTGAGTAGCCGCCGGACCGAAGCAGCGAGATCGCACCCACCCAGAGAACCGGCCTGTGCCCGATGACCGACATCATCCGAGCGATGCGAGCCCGGAAGTGGATGGGAGAGCCGTCGTAGACGTTGTCCGCCTCGTTGGTTCCGAGGGCCAGGATCCAGCACCCCCGGAACCCTGCGGAGACGTGCTGCCGGGCGACCGTGGCCGCGTTCGGATGGCCTTCGAAGGTCTCGACGATCGATCGTGCACCCGAGATCTCGGGGTAGGTCGACCTCACACCGACGTCGGCAAGCTGCTTCGGTAAGCGGCGTTTCCGGTTCGGGATGTAGTCGGTCGAGATCGACCCCTCCGAGGTCGAATCGCCGATGTAGACGACCGACCGGCAGGACGTTCGGGTGGGGGTAGCCTGCGCCCGCCGGGCGGCACGGGTAGTCCTGGCGTCGCCGCTCGGAGACGGCTCGGGAAGCCGAGGGGGTGGCCGAGCGACGCTTCCCACCGAGTTGAGGCCGGCCGACGCCGCAGGCAGGAGGCCGGTCAGGCCCAGGACCGGAAGGAACAGCGCGCCCAGGACGGTGGCGCAGACGGCCAGGGCGCGGCGACGCAGGGTGAGCCGGACGGCGCCGGAGCGAACCTGCCGCCAGAGGCGGCCGAGCGCGCCGTGCCGGATCGGCTCCTCGACGTAGCGCCAGGAGAGGCTGGCCACGACGAAGGTGGCCGCGACCTGGAGCACGGCCCTCGGCCACGGAATCGCGCCCTGAGCCGGGCTCGTGAGGACGATGATCGGGGATTGCCACAGGTAGATGCCGTACGAGCGGACGCCTATCCAGCGCAGAGGACGCCAGCCCAAGACGGGGCCGAGCCTGCTCGCCGGGTTGACCACCGCGGCGACCAGCGCCGCGGTGGCGACCGACAACAGGAGGAATCCGGTCGGATAGAGGAACGGAGAGAAGGAGCCCATCCTCCAGACGAGGAGCAGGATGCCCACGAGCCCGGCGACCCCGATGGCGTCGAGGAGGCCGCGGGCGGGCGCACGGGTGGCGGAGGCAGGTGGACGACTGGGGAAGACGATCGCCAGGGCGGCCCCGATGAGCAGCTCGAAGGCCCGGGTGTCGGTGCCCTCGTATACCCGCGTCGGGTCGTATCCCGGGTGGTGGAGAAGCCCCATTGCAAGCGCCGAGGCCGCCGCCCCGGCCAGGGTTAGGAGGGCAAGCCCCCGGCGGCTTCGCACGGTCCAGATCGCGAGCAACAGCAACCAGGGCCACACCAGGTAGAACTGCTCCTCGATCGCGAGCGACCACAGGTGGTCGAGCGGGAGCGGCGTGGCGAAGCGCGCGAAGTAGGAGCCGTGCTCGGCGATCGTCCACCAGTTGCTGATGTAGAGCGCGGCGGCGAAAACCTGCTTCCGAACGTCGGCGAGCTGTGAGGCGTCGAAGAGGGCAACCCACACGCTCACCGCGGCCAGCATCAAGAACAGGGCGGGGAGCAGGCGCCGGGCGCGGCGCAGCCAGAAGTCGCGCAGCCCGAGGTCCCCGTGGCGGTCCCAATGCGCGAGCAGGAGATCGGTGATCAGGTAACCCGAGAGCGTGAAGAAGACGCCGACCCCGAGCATCCCTCCCTTCGCCCATCCCAGCCTCAGGTGGTAGGCGACCACGGCCAGCACGGCGACGGCACGGATGCCGTCGAGGCCGGCCACATAGCGCTGACCGGGCTTTGCTGGTGGCGGCATGGCTAGGGTCTAACGCGAGGCGGCAGCAAGCGGGACAGGCAAGTGCGCACGGTAGTCAACTGCGCGGCCTGAATTCTCTGTTCTCGACCGTTCGCCTCACCCGGTCACGCGCTTGACTGCGGCTCGCAGTTGGTGGTGCAATCGGCGGTGTCGGCAAGGATTCGTAAGCGCATCGCTGAATCGGCTCGCGCGTTTTCGGCGACGGCGAGAAACCCTAGCCTCCGGCACGCGCAGCTGGCGTTCGGCGCGAGCTGGAGCGCCGAGTGGGCGTTCATGGTGGCCATCGGGGTGGTGGCCTTCCGCGCGGGCGGGGCGGGCGCCGTGGGGCTCGTCGCCTTCGTGCGCATGGCTCCCTCCGCGGGCCTCGCGCCGCTCGGCACCGCCCGGCCGCGGTGCTTCTCGACGTCGGGAGCCCGGCCGCCGTGTTCGCGGTTACCACGGGGTTGTCGCTCCTGTCCGGCGTACTGCTCCTGGGGCT
>DASQXU010000392.1:0-8750 GCA_035639555.1 Thermoleophilaceae bacterium | reverse complement strand
GCCGGCGGTACGGGGTAACCTGACGCGCCGCACCAAGCCAACGGAGGTCGCATGTACGTATTCAAGGCCGCCGTCGTCGGAGCGGGGACGATGGGCGGGGAGATCGCGCAGGTCATCGCCGCCGCCGGCCTACCGGTCGTGCTCAAGGACGTGGAGGAGAAGTTCGTCGACCAGGGCCTTCGAAAGGCCCGCGAGGTCAGCCAGGGTCAGCTCGGGGGGCTCGTCGATAGGGAGAAGATCAGCCGCGAAGATGCCGACCGCCAGCTCGAGGAGATCGTCGGCCGCATCACCGGCACAACCGCGTACGAGGGCTTTGGCGACGTCGACTTCGTGGTCGAGGCGGTGCCCGAGCGGATGGAGATAAAGCAGGCCGTCTTCGGCGAGCTCGACGCGCTCACGCCGGGACAGGCGGTGCTCGCCTCCAACACCTCCTCGCTGTCGATCACCGAGATGGCCGAGGCCACGAGCCGCCCGGACAAGGTGGTCGGCTTCCATTTCTTCTACCCGGCCTCGGTCATGCGCCTGATCGAGGTGATCGAGGGGCAGGAGACCAGCGAGGAGACGCTCGCGACTGCCGGCCGCTTCGCCCAGCAGATCCGCAAGACGGCCATCCGCTGCGGCGAGGTGCCGGGCTTCGTGGTGAACCGGATCCTCAACTCGGCGGTCTCCGAGATCTGGCGGGTGACCGAGGAGGAGGGGATCGACGTCCAGGAGGTCGACAAGATCGTCCAGGAGTCGAAGGCCGCCCCGATGGGCCCGTTCTTCCTGACCGACCTCCTGGGGCTGGACACCGTTCTCCACGTGGCCGAGCACCTGCGCGAGTCGTACGGCGAGCGCTTCTACGTCTCGCAGCAAATGAAGGAGCTGGTCGAGGCCGGTCACCTCGGCCAGAAGACCGGGAAGGGGTTCTATGAGCACGGCAGCTAGCGGCACCGCGACCGAGACGCTGGTCGAGCGCTTCGGGCTCAAGGCGCTGGTCGAGGCCTGCCTCGTCCTCGAGGAGGGCGTGGCCGCGGCCAGGGACGTCGAGATCGGAATGATGATGGGCGCCGGCATCGTGCCCGGGCCCTTCGCCCGCGCCGACGAGCGCGGCCTCGTCGACGTCGTCGAGGCGCTCGAGCGAGCGAGCGCCGAGTGGGGCGAGGGCTTCGAGCCGCCGCTGATCCTCCGCCGGCTCGTCGCTCAGGGACGGCTCGGCCGCAAGAGCGGCCAGGGCTTCTTCCCGTACCCGCGGCCGGACGAGGGCCAGTCGCGGGAGACGGTGCTGCTCGAGACTCGGGGCGATATCGGGATCGCCTGGCTCAATCGGCCGCCGGCCAACCCGCTCTCGCCCCAGGTCGTGCGCGAGCTCGCCGACCTGTGGCGGGACGTCGACGGCAAGCTCCGGGCGCTGGTCTTCGCCTCGTCGACCATCTTCACGTTCTCGGCCGGGGCCGACATCAAGGAGTTCACGAAGATGCGCCCGGACGAACAGGGCGCGGGCGTGCTCGACACGGGGCAGGCCTTCATCCGCGGCATGGAGAGCTCGGGGACGGTCACCATCGCCGCCGTCAACTCGATCGCCTTCGGCGGCGGCTGCGAGCTGGCGATGGCGTGCGACTTCCGGATCGCCGCCGAGTCCGCCAGCTTCGGGCAGCCGGAGATCAACCTCGGAATCATGCCCGGCTTCGGCGGGACCCAGCGCCTCCCCCGCCTGGTGGGGGAGGGCAAGGCCCTCGAGATGAACCTGGTCGGCGACCCGATCGATGCCTACGAGGCCAGGCGGCTGGGTCTCGTGAACCAGGTCGTGCCCGACCACGAGCTGTTCGACGTCGCGCTGTCCTGGGCGCGGAAGCTTGCCGGGCAGCCACCGCTCGCGATCGAGCAGATCAAGAGGGTCTCGGGCGACGGCGACCTGGACCGTGGCCTAGAGGCCGAGAAGGTGGGGTTCGGCACGGTCTTCGCCTCGGAGGACGCGAGGGAGGGGATCGCCGCTTTCCTCGGAAGGCGCAAGCCCAACTTCCGGGGGAAATAGGTTTCTAAGGCTCTAGTGGCGCTCACCACCGCTCACGCTCGGTTGGCCGAGCTCCTCGCCGGCTCGCGCTTGGCCGTCGTCCTGACCGGCGCCGGCATCTCGGTGCCGTCGGGGATTCCCGACTTCCGCTCTCCGGGGAGCGGCCTCTGGGAGAAAGTCGATCCGATGGAGGTGGCCCACATCGACGCCTTCAATCGCGACCCGGACCGCTTCTGGCGCTTCTACGCGGAACGGTTCGCCGCGCTTCGCCACAAGCGACCGAACCCGGCCCACGAGGCGGTGGCCGAGCTCGAGCGGCGCGGCCTCGTGCGGGCCGTCATCACCCAGAACATCGATCGCCTGCACCGGCTCGCCGGCAGCCGGAGGGTGGTCGAGGTGCATGGCTCCATCGACTGGAGCGTCTGCCCGCAGTGCGGGGGGCGGATGGAGCTCGAGCGGGTGATGGCGCAGCTCGAGGGACACGACGGGGCGCCCGAGTGCGTGGCCTGCCTGGCGCCGCTAAAGCCAGCTGTGGTGCTGTTCGGCGAGATGCTTCCCGAGCGGGCGCTGGCGGAGGCTCACGCGCTCGCCGCCGAGGCCGACCTGATGCTGTGCATCGGCTCGTCGCTTGAGGTCTATCCGGTCGCGGGGCTGCCCGCGGTCACCCGCTCGGGGGGCGGGCGGCTGGCGCTCGTCACCCAGGGCCAGACGCCCTACGACGGCGAGGCCGAGGTGAAGCTCTCGGGCGACGTGGTCGACGAGCTCAGCGGCGTGCTCGCCGCGCTCCCTGGCTGATCAGCCCTCCGGGCGGTCGAGGAACTCTCGGATCGAGGCCACGGTGCGGTCGTCGGTGACCACCGTGTAGTGGTTGCGCTCGACCTCGGCGACCTCCAGGCGGGGCACCGCCCCCCGCATCGCCTCGAGCTGGTCGTCAGGTACGAGGAACCCGCCGCCGAGCGGGACGGTGGCCCGGACGAGCAGGGTCGGCATGGTAAGTCCGGGCCAGAGCTCGCTCCAGTCCCGGCCGCGGCCGTCCTCGAGGTCCTCGAGGCAGGCCTCCTTGCTGGTCCGCGGGCGAAGCCCATCCGGGGCCGGGCCGAGCTCGTACGCGAAGTAGCGATCCCAGTACTCGCTCCAGGGCTCGACCGTCCCGATGTCGCGGATCGCGCCGACGTACTCCTCGGGGGAAGAGACCACGGCGTCGAGGCGGTCGAGGCCGCGGACCACCATCTCGAGCGCGGCCTCGTCGATCCGGTTCGCGAGGTCGATCAGCACCAGGCGTCGCACCCGCTGCGGGGCGCTGCTCGCCACCTGCATTCCGATCATCGCCCCCATCGACCAGCCGATGTAGTCGAACCGCTCGGCGCCCACGAGGGTCGCGGCCTCGAGCACGTCCTCGGCGTGGGAGGGGACGCCGTATGAACCGGGAGGGGTGCGCTCGCTGCGCCCCCGGCCACGCAGGTCGACCGCGAGCAGCTGCCGCTCCGGCCCGGCCAGGCGCTCGCCGAGGTAGTCGAAGCCGTGCTTGTTCGCGGAGAGGCCGTGGACGCAGACCGTGAGCGGGGCGTCAGCCGGGCCGAAGCGCTGGGCGCGCAGGCGGGCCCGACCGAGCTGGAGATCGAGCTCCTCGACCTGCTGATGCGAGACGGCCACTCGAGGCGACCCTAGACCATATGGAGCGCCGGCGCTCGGCGGTTCAGCGGCACCGGCCGAGCCGCCGTCGCCTGAGCTCGCGCTCCATGTCGGCCACGGCGGCGGCGAGGGCGCGCTCGGGCTGGAGGCCGAGCTCACCGCGAAGCGCGGCGTTCGCGGCGGCCGCGATCGCGGCGCGGTGGGGCTCGAGGGCGAGCGCACCGGCATCGTCCAGGTCGGCGAGCAGGCTCTCGAGCGCGATTCGGGCCTGGAGCGCGGCCTCGCGGGTGCGCCCGGCGTCGAGGTCGGCGCGGGCGCGCAGCACCAGCTCCTCGCCAGGCAGCGCACGTTCGCGCCCGCCGAGGATTCCGGCGAAGCGCTCCTCGGGGGTCTCCATCGAGCGGCGGATGCGCCGCCCGCGCGCGGGCATCTCCCAGGCCTCCTCGAAGCGCCCGTCGGCGACCTCCTCGCCGCGGCCATACCCGACGCGCGACACCAGCGCGTTCCCCTCGCCGACCTCCCGTACGTAGGGATCGCTCCGGGCCACTCGGTACGCCTGGATCGCGCGGTTCAGACGCTGGATCGCGCCCTCGCGCTCACGGGCGGCGGCGCGGCGGTCCCGCCGCAGCCCGCGGAGCCAGCGCTCGGCCTCGGCCGGGTCGGCGAACGGCTCCGGCCGGACCACGGTGGCGCGGGTGGTGGACACCGGCTCGGGATCGGCCGCCTCGAGCCGCCGTCCGCGCCGCTCCTGCAGCCGCCGGCGCCTCGGGGCGGCGAGCGTGCGCAGGACGAGCAAGGCCTCGAGCGCCGCTTCCTCGCCCGGCGGACGGATCACGTAGCGACCGTCCGGCGGGCCGAGCGGGAAGGGAAACTCGAGCTGGACGAAGCCGAACAGCGCGCCCGGCTCGGCGCCGCCGCCGTCCGCCGTCTTGCCGCTAATCCCCGCGCCTGGGTGCCGGGATCGCGAACGTCGACGGCCTGGTCGGCACGACGGGGTTCTGGATCTGCCTAAGCCGGGCGATCAGGTCTGACCACTGGCCGGGCCTCAGCACCGCGAACGCCACCTGCCCGAGCCTTCGGTTCTCCCCGAACAGCGGCCTGAACCCGACATGGATGTGGTTCCAGTGGTCCGACAACGCGAAGCTCGGCCCGCCCAGGTTGAGCAGCGAGATGATCTGGTGCGGGCGCATCGTGCCCTGCAGGAGCAGGAGGCGACGCACGGTGATCTCGGCGATCCCGCCCCGGTCCTGGTGGCCGGCGATCGGGATGCCGTTGATCTTCGCGATGTCTACGGCGTTGCCCGAGGAGTGCTCCGAGACGTTCCCCGAGGTGGTCAGGAAGGAGTGCCCGCACTTGAGGGAGGTGACGGTGGGGTCGAGGCCCGACGCGGCGAGGTACTCGAGCGTGGCGAGGACGCGGCGATCGATCTGCCCGGTGGCGATGTCGCGCCGCCCGCAGGGATATATGTCGATCCGCGGGTCGGAGAGCACGCGGCGCTCGAGCAACGCCTTGGGGAGCAGGAGCACCTGGCCGATCGAGAAGCCCGACTGCCCGTAGAGGACGTTCTTGCCGGAGGCCCGGTAGATGGCGGTGGCCTCGAGCAGCTTCCAGCCGTCGAGGATCGGCTTCGGATCGATGCGCGGGGCGCCGCGGCCGGCCGGGCGGATCTCGAAGTAGAGGTGCGCGGCCTTGACCGGATCGGTCTTGCCGATGCGGCCGAGGATCGTGCCGCCGATCACGTGCGACCCCTTGCGCAGCGGCCGCAGGGTCACGTCCCGGGCGCCGAGGCCGAGCGGACGCCAGGAGTAGGCCTGGTAGGTCGAGAGCCCGCCCTTGCCCGTGACCCGACCGGCGAGCATCTGCTCTTGGCCGCCGTGAGCGCGGGCGAACGGCTGGTCGGGGTGGGCGAAGAGGCGCTGCTTGACCGGGATCGGCGCCCGGCGCGGCTTGGGGGCGGGGCGGCTTGCCCGGGTCGCGCCTCGGCTCTCGGCCTCTGAGGCGGCCGGCTGGCGACCGGCCGAGGCTGGGGCGGTGGGCCGCCGGTCATGGCGCCGACCTGCGGTGAGCGCCCGCGCCGCCGCCTGCGGGGTCGGCGCCGGCTGCTTGAGCACCGGGTAGAGGCGGGCCACCGAGCGGAGGTGGGCGTAGGTGTAGCGGTTGCCATAGACATCCTGGAGCACGACGTAGCGGCCGAGACTCGGTGAGTTGCCGATCGCCTTGATCACCCCGTCGTTCACCGCGATCACCGGGGCGCCGCTGCGCGCGAAGATGTCGATCCCGTGCCGCCCCGCGCTCGAGCTGTCGAGCCGCGCGGCGTTCTGGCCGGCGCTCACCCGTGCCGTGGCCTGCTGCTCGGCGAGGTCGTCCGCGTAGCGGGCGCGCGCGTAGACCGGGAAGTGACCCTCGGTCAGCCCGGTCAGCGAGCCGATCAGATCGGCTGGCACCCCGGCGATCAGCCGGGCCCGCAGGAGCACCGAATCGACGTACCAGTCGGCGTGGTTGTAGGCGAAGATCGCCCGGCGGACGTCCTGGCTGTACCCGGCCGCGTGCAGGTAGCGGGCCGCGGCGAAGATGGCGTCGACCGGGTTGTAGGGGTCCTTGCGTCCGTCGTGGTTTCCGTCGACTCCCCAGGTCCGCCACGTCGAGGGCAGGAACTGCATCCAGCCGACCGCTCCGGCCGAGGACACCGACAGGTTGCGCCCGTAGTCGGTCTCGATCTCGTTGATCGCGGCGAGCACCTCCCAGCGGACGCCGTACTGGATGCCTGCCGCCTGGTAGATCGGAAGCAGGAACGGCGGCACCCGGAACTTGTCGATCACGAAGTTCGGCACGCCGGTCGCGGTCGAGGGCCCGGGCAGCGTGTCCATCAGGGTCGGGTTGCCCGGGCTCGGGGCGCCGTTCGGCTCGCGCAGCTTCTTCGGCGGGGCGGGCTTGTGCGGCTTCGCCCGGCGCTTGGCGTGCGAGCGGCGCTTCTTGTGCGAGTGGCGCTTGGCCTTCTTCTTCTTCTTCCGCTGGCTGCGGTGCTTAGGGGCGGGCTTGCGAGACGGCTTGTGGCTCCCGCCCTGCTTCTGCGGGTGGCTCCCGCCCGCCCCGGGCGGCTTCGGGGCGGGGGCGGTGGTGGTGCCCGTGGTCGGCGGGGTGGTCTCTGTGGTGCTCGGCTTCGTCGGGGTAGTGGCGGTTCCGACCGGCACCCCGGGGAGCGGTATGTCCTTGAGTGGTGTTCCGGGCGGGACGTCGACCGTGACCGGGACCACCTGGCCGCTGGGCAGCTTGACGTAGATCGTCTGGAGGTGGGCGGCAGCCGGGATGGTGAAGGCGGTCAGACCCGCGACAGCGACGACCACGACGACCGCGAGGATGTAGAGGGCCCGCTTCGTCATCCTGCTTTCTGGTCTGGTCTTTCCCCCGCTCAGAGCGAGCCCGCCAGTCCGCGCCGGCAAGCTATCAGAACCGGTGACCGGGTCCGGACACGCTACTTGCTGCCCTTGTGGTCTGCAATGGGTAACGAGCCGGTCGGGGGGGACCGGCCGGCGCGGGCGGCGCACGGGGACGTGGAAGCTCAACCGTAGGGTTAGCGCCACCCGGCGGCGAGGGGGACGGGCGGCCATGGGCCCGGTGCGCTAGCCTCCGCTGCCCATGGCCGACCGCGGGCAGGAAGACCGCTTCGTCGACCGGCTCTCCCGCCAGGGCGAGGAGGCCCTCGGCAAGCTGGCCGAGGAGCTGGTGTCCAACCCGATGGTCAACGCCGCCATCACCCGTGCGCTCGACGCCCGGGAGAAGGCGGTCCAGGCGCAGGAGGCCGCCATGGGCGCGCTGAACATCCCCTCCGCCGCCGACGTCGAGCGGCTGACCCGCCGCCTGCGCTCCGTCTCCCAGCGCCTCGAGGGCATAGAGGACGCGCTCGACCGGGTGGAGGAGCGACTCGGGGTGGCGGCCCAAGGCGCCGACCGGCTTGGCGGCCTCGACCAGCGCCTCGACCAGATCTCGCGCGACGTGGGGGCCCTCCGCGACGCCGTGGCACCCGCGGCCGAGCCGCCGCCGCGGGCCCAGGAGCGGCTCACCGTCGGCGAGTCCTGAGTCTCGGGGCCGCGGCTCCGTAGAGCGGGCGGCCCTCTGTGGGACACTGCCGCCATCCCGACGATGGCCGGGCGGCGAACAACCCCCAAGGAGCTCTCCGACGCGGTGCGAGATGCCGTGGAGCGCACCGTGCAGGCGACCCTCGGGTCGGCCGAGCAGACTCGGGGTGCCGCCCAGGGCGCGGTGGATCAGCTCGTCGACGCAATGGACGAGCTCGTCCGGGGAGCGGAGGCCGGCCTCACCCGCAGCCGTCGTGCCGTGCGCGGAGCCTTCGACGAGCGGCGGCCCGCCACCCAGGACGACGTGAGGGCGATCCGCCGGGAGCTCCGGGCGATCGCCCGCCGGCTCGACGCGATCGAGGCGCGCTTGCCGGCTCCGAGGGCCCGCTCCGGCGGGGCCGGGCGCTCCTCTTCGGCCGGCGGTCGGGGGCGTGCCCGTTAGTGGCAGGCCGGCGCGTCCTCATCACCGGCGTCGGGAGCGTGATAGGCGGCTCGCTGGCCCGCCGCCTCGAGCGCGATCCCGAGGTGGAGCACGTCGTCGGGCTCGACAACCGGCCGCCTTGCGTCTCGCTCGAGCGAACCGAGGTGATCGAGGCGGACATCCGGAACCCGGTGATCGGGCGACTGATCCCCCAGACGCGGGTCGACACGGTGGTCCACAAACAGATCGTCCGCCGCCCGGGGCCCGGCATGTCCGTCCGCCAGATGCACGACGTGAACGTGATCGGCTCGCTCCAGCTCCTGGCCGCCTGCGAGAAGGCGGAGACGATCCGGGCGATCGTGATTCGCGGCTCGGCCGGGATCTACGGCGCGGAGCCCGGCGCTCCCCAGTTCTTCACCGAGGAGATGACCCGGCTCTACCCGCTGCGCACCCGCTTCCAGCGGGACGTGGCGGAGATCGAGAACTACTTCGAGACCTCTCGCGCCGCCGGCCCCACGTCGTCTGCTCGATGCTCCGCTACCAGCCCGGCATCGGCCCGTCGCTCGACACCCAGATCACCCGCTACCTCTCGCTGCCGATCGTGCCGACCTACCTGGGCTTAGACCCG
>DASQXU010000391.1:0-6526 GCA_035639555.1 Thermoleophilaceae bacterium | reverse complement strand
TCGAACGCTCGGGTCGCAAGGCCTACTTTCGTGAGCGAGAGACGGTGGCTTGCGTCGTCGACACGCTTACCTCCGAGCGACCTCCTCCAGCGCCTCGGCGGCGATCGTCGGCCCGTGGTGGGTCGCCGCCCAGTCGGCCAGCTCGCGGGCGCGGCGGCCGTAGCGCTCGTCGGCCAGGACGCGGCGGACCGCGAGTCGGATGCCGAGCGGCGTGACGAGCCTGCCCGGCAGCGACACGCCCGCCCCGGCCCACGCGGCGCGGGCCGCGTTCTCGGCCATGTCGCCGCCGGCGGGGCAGCCGACCACTGGCAACCCGCTGGCCAGCGCGCGAGCGAGCGTCCCATGGCCGGCGTGGCAGACGACCACGGCGCAGCGGGGCATGGTCCTGGCGTAGGAGACCCAGTCGACGGTCCTCGCGTTCGGCGGCGTCCGGAGCGGCTCGGGTGGCGGCCGGCGATTGGTGGTCGCCAGCACGCGCACCGGCTCGCGGGCCAGGCCCCGAAGCGCCGCGCGCATCATCCGCTGCCCCGGGTCCTGGGAGGTGCTCGGCGCGACGAGGACCAGCGGCTCCGGACCCGGCGGGAGCTCGGTGTCGCCATAGGGGCGCTCCCAGAGCAGCGGTCCGGTCACGCGGGCCGAACCGGGCCACTCGCTGCGCGGGTACTCAAGCTGCGGGAAGGTGGCCACGAGCGCGAGCAGCCGCGAGATCCCGCCGTGCAGGTGCGAGAGCGGCGGCAGCCCCAGACGGGCGCGGGCGCCGTTCAGCTCGCGCCGGCCGCGCTCCTCGCCCCGTGAGAGCAGCGGCCGGGCGAGCGACCACAGGCGCCGGCCGAGGGCCGTCCGCGGGAAGCGCGCGCCGACCGAGTACGGGGGCAGGCCGGGCTCGGAGAGGGGCAGGGGGTGCGGGATCAGCGTCGTCCACGGGCGGCCCTCGAGCTCGGCCGCCAGTGCCCCGGCCACGGTCAGCACGTCCGCGACCACCACGTCCGGCTCGAGCTCGCGGATCAGCGGCGCGGTCTCGCGCGCGGCCCGCACAGCCGCGACGTAGGGCTTGAGGGGACGCTCGCGGGTGGGGAACACGTGGTACTCGGGCGCGGGGGCGAACTGCATTCCCTCCCGCCGCACGTCCGGCTCCCAGTTGCGCCAGGTCTGAAGGCACACCGAGTGGCCCCGAGCCGCGAGCTCGCGTCCGAGGGCGATCGCGGGGAACGCGTGACCCGGGTCCCCGAAGGCCGCGAGCAGAAACCGCCGCGCCGCCCTGCTCAGACCAGCTCCGCGAGCTCTCGGACCATGCGCCGGCGCTCGTTCGGATCGGCGGCGACCGGGGTCACGACCATCGTGCCGACCCCCGCCTCGTCGAATGCCCGAAGCCGGTCCCGCACGGCCTCATGGGGCCCGACCAGGCAGACGGTGTCGATCAGCTCCGCCGGAAGCGCCGCCGCCGCCTCCTCCTTCTTGCCCGAGAGGTAGAGGTCCTGGACCTCACGCGCGGCGTCCTCGAACCCGTAGCGCCGCACCGCCTGGTTGTAGAAGTTCCGCTCGCGGGAGCCCATGCCGCCGACGTAGAGCGCTAGGAACGGACGCATGGCGTCGCGGGCGCGGTCCACGTCCTCGTCGATGCACAGGTTGACCGAGGGCGCGACGTCGAAGCCGTCGAGCGAGCGGCCGGAGCGGTCCGCCCCCTCCTGGAGCAGCCTCCGCGACTCGTCGACGTGCTCGGGGGAGAAGAAGAAGGGAAGCCAGCCGTCGGCGATCTCGCCGCAGAGCTGCGTGTTCTTGGGCCCGATTGCCGCGATGTAGATCGGGATCCTCTCCTGCACGGTCCCGATCATCAGCTTGAGCGCCTTGCCCGGACCGTCAGGTAGCGGTAGCTGGTAGATCTCGCCCTCGTATTCGAGCCGCTCGCGGGCGAGCGCCTTGCGGAGGACCTCGACGTACTCGCGCGTGCGCCGGAGTTGGCGCCCGAACCGCTGACCATGCCAGCCCTCGGCCACCTGCGGCCCCGACGACCCGAGGCCGATGATCATCCGCCCGTTCGAGAGGTGGTCGAGGGTGGCGGCGGTCATCGCGGTCATGGCCGGCGAGCGCGCTGGCATCTGGAAGATCCCCGAGCCGAGCCAGATCCGCTCGGTCTGGCCGGCAAGCCACGCGAGCACCGTTGCGGTGTCCGAGCCGTACGCCTCGGCCGCCCACACGGAGTGATAGCCCGCGGCCTCCGCGTCGCGGACGAGGTCGAGCTGCTGCTCCGGCGTCAGCCCGAGCCCCCAGTAGCCGACCTGTAGCCCCAAGCGCATCGAACTCTCCTTTCAGGACGCAGGAGCGGCCTCTCGGCCGCCGGCGGGCCGCCGCGGGCTCCGGGCCCCTCCAAGCGAGGGGCGCATCCTAAGCCAGCGCCCAGCCCGAGTCAGACCGTCTCCCCGGGCCGCATGAACTGGATCTCGGGGATCATGCAGTTGGGAGAAGTTCCGAGCAGGAAGAGGACGGCCGACGCGATGTCCTCCGGCCGGATCATCTCCTCCTTCGGGACTTGGTCCTCGATCCAGTCGGTCATGGCCGTGGCCACGAAGCCCGGGCACAGAGCGGTCACCTGGATGCCCGATGTCGCCAGCTCCCGGTGGGCCGCCTGGCTCAGCCCGACCACGCCGAACTTCGTCGCCGAGTAGGCCGCGAGCCAGCCCTGCGCGTACTTGCCGGCGATCGACGCCATGTTCACGATCAGCGCCTTGCCGTGCTCGCCCCCGGCCGCCTTGAGCAGCGGGATGCAGTCGCGCGTCATGAGGTAGACCGCACGGAGGTTGACGTCGAGCTGCAGGTCGAGCCGCTTTGTCTCCGCCTCGGCGATCGCGCCGCCGATTCCGATCCCGGCGTTGTTGACGAGCACGTCGAGCCGGCCGAACCGTTGCTCGTGGGCCTCGACCGCCCGCTTGATCTCCTCCTCGTTCGCCACGTTGGCCGGAACGGCCTCGATGGTGAGCCCCTCGGCGCGAAGCTCGTCGGCAGCCGACTCCAGCTTCTCCGGTCGGCGCGCGGACAGGGTGATGCCATAGCCCTCGCCCCCGAGGGCGCGAGCGATGGCAAGGCCGATCCCGCTCGACCCACCGGTGATGAGTGCCGCGCGCGCGTCCATACCCCTCCTTGCCGGTTGCTGATGGGCGCGGGCAAGGCTATTTGAACCGTGCGTTAAGCCAGGGTCGCCCGCATCGCCGACCCCACGATCTCTTCTAGGCTGGCCGCGCGATGCGTCGGGCGATCCTTCTCGTCGCCGCGCTCTGCGCCGTGGCGGGTGCGGCAGGTTGCGGTGGAGGGGAGGGGATGAAGCCCCCTCCGGTGCCTCCTCCGGCCCGAGCCGAGGACTTCCCGAAGCCCCACGGCCGCACGGTCCACCAGCTCCGGGCGGCGCTCGGACCGGCGGGCGGGCCGACCCTCGCGGTCTCCGTCTCCCAGCTCGAGCAGGGCTGGGACCGGTTCGGCTTTGCCCTGTTCGACCGCGCGCGGGCCCAGATCGCCGCCGCGCCGGCCGCCGTCTACGTCGGGCGCGCGGGCAGGCGGGCGGCCGGTCCGTTCCCCGCGCGCTGGGAGGCGCTCGGTGTGAAGCGCCGCTTCGAGAGCCGGACGGTGGCCAAGGATCCGAATGCGGCCAAGGGCGTCTACGTCGCCCGCCCGCGCTTTCGGAGGGCCGGCTCCTACCAGGTGCTGGGCGTCGTACGACTGGACCAGCGGCTAGTGGCCGCGGCCTCCATCGGACCTGCTGTCCGGGTGGGCTGGCGCGCCGCGGTGCCGGCGGTGGGCCAGCGGCCGTCGCCCATCCATACGCCCACGGCCGCGTCGGTTCGCGGCGACGTCTCGCGGATCGACACCCGCGACCCGCCGGACGACATGCACGCCGTGGACTTCGCCTCGGCCTTCGGGAGGCGGCCGGTCGCGATCCTGTTCGCCAGCCCGCGGCTGTGCCCGAGCCGGGTCTGCGGACCGGTGGTCGACATCGCCGAGCAGGTCAAGGCCCACCATCCGGACGTCGCGTTCATCCACATGGAGGTCTACCGGGACAACGACCCGCGGAAGGGCTTCCGACCGCAGCTCCTTCGCTGGCACCTCCGCAGCCAGCCGTGGCTGTTCACCCTGGATCGGCGCGGGAGAATCGCGGCGCGGATCGAGGGAGCGTTCGGCGCGGAGGAGATGGAGCGTGCGGTGAGCGCCGCCCAAGGGCGGTAGCCGGCGGGGCGCCGCGCTAGTGCGGCTTCCGCGCCGTAAAGCAGCACTGGGTGCTCGCGAAGTAAAACGCCCTCCGTTGGCCCAGCGCCCGTTGCTCCGCCACCCACTCGTCCGCCTCGGCGTCGGTGATCCCCTTGCGGCCGGCCACGAACCTCGCGATGAATGGAACGAGCGCGACGCCGTAGGTGTCCGGATCGAAGTCGATCGTCGCGAACGGGTGGGCTTGCATTCGAACGTCGTCGAACCCCACCGAGCGAAGCCGCGCGGCGAGGGTCCGAGGCAGGGATCGATGGGCGAGGTGCTCGTCCCAGGCATCGAGCACTCGCTCGGTGAGAGCGGCGTTCTCCGAATGCACGGACACGGTGGCCCAGTCGATGTCCCACACGACGATGCGACCGCCGGCCCGCAGGGCACGGTGCATCTCGGCCAGGCCGGCGGTCGGGTCGGCGACGTACTCCAGCACCTGGACGCACAGCGCCGCGTCGAAGCTCGAGTCCTCGACGGGGAGCGCGACCGCTTCCGCCTCGTGGAGCTCGACGTTGTCGTGCCCGTCGCACCGGCGGGCGGCCAGGGCCAGCATGGCCGCGCTGCCGTCGACCCCCACGATCGACCCCGATTCCCCCACCTCCTGGAGCAGCTCGGCGCAGTAGAAGCCGGGTCCGCAGCCGACGTCCAGGATGCGCTCGCCCGGTGAGGCCGCGAGCGCCTCGCGCACCAGCCGGCGCCGGCGGACCGCATCGCCGATCAGGTAGATGGCCTCTATCCGCTCGGCCGCGTCTTCGTCGAACACCAGCTGGCTCATCCATCCCCCCTTGTTAGGTGGCGCCGAGAAGCATGGCGCGGCGCCGGGCGTGCGGTCAGGTGACCTCGCGCAGCCTGCCGGTCTCGACCTCGTAGATGAACCCGCGGATCGAGTCCTTCTTCGGGATGAACGGGCTCGCCTTGATCCGGTTGATCGACTGGCGCACGTCCTCCTCGAGGTCCTCGAAGGCCTCGGCCGACCAGGCCGGCTTGATTCCCGTGTCCTCCTGGATCTGACGCCTGAACTCGTCGTCGTTGAAGGTCAGCATGCCGCAGTCCGTGTGATGGATCAGGATGACTTCCTCGGTGCCGAGCAGCCGCTGGGAGATCGCCAGCGAGCGGATCTCGTCGTCCGTCACGACCCCGCCGGCGTTCCGGATCACGTGAGCGTCGCCGAGCTCGAGGCCCAGGATCGGATAGGGGTTCACGCGCGCGTCCATGCACGCGACGATCGCGACCTTCTTCGCGGGTGGTATCGGGAGCCCGCCCTTGTCGAACCCCTCGGCGTGCTTCTCTGCGTTCTTCAGGAGCTCGTCGGTCGCGCTCATTTCTGCGCCTCCTCGGGAATATCGCAAACTCTGCCGGGACTATGGTATTTCGTTCCGGCAACCGCCTCCCGTCCGCTCAGGAGCAACGGACAGCGGCTCGACCCGTGGGGTGCTCTCCCTCGGTCAGGTTCAGCGTCCTCATCATCGCCGTCGGCTTGATGCTCCCGCTCTTGTTCTCGTAGGGCTTATCCAGGAACCGGACCAGGAGCAGCCCCGAGACCACGACGATGGCAACCGCGGCGATCAGCGCTGCCTGCGGGAGCCGGCTCTCCTCGGCGTCGGCGAAGAAGCAGACGGTGAGGATCACCACCGCTCCACCCAGGATGATGATCAGCCATACGAGCGGGGGCACTAGCGGCGCTGCCTCGGCGATCCGCCCCTGTCGCCCCCTCCGCCGCTCCTCGTTGAGCGCCAACCACTGATCGAGGGCGGCAGTGTGGTTGCTGCCGGTTGCGGGCGAGCGCTCAGCGCCCTCCTCCAGGGCGTTGACCCGCGCCTCGACGATCGGGCTCGGCTTGCCTTCGCGCATCGTCGGCCACTCGTCCGAGATCACCTCGCGGGCGTAGCAGATCACCTGCCCCTCGAGCTGGGGGCCGGCCTTCGGGCCGAACAGCCGCGCGGCGTGGAACATCGCGAGCGTGGCCGTCGCCTCCTCCTCGGCGCTCGACTTCGCCGCCCCGTAGCTCTCAAATGCGACGAAGAACACGAAGGCGACGATCACCATGTAGGCGGTGCCGATCACCGTGTAGATGGCGCCCGCGGGCACGACGTCCTTGAAGTAGGTCCCGGCCGGGGCGCGCCGGCGCACGAACAGCATCACCGCGGCGCTGAGCGCGGCGCCGCCCACGATGATCAACGCCGCGAGCCAGAGGTCCAATGACCTATGCCCCGATCAACGATCGCGGCGCGAAGTCGGTGGTCTCGAGCCCAAGGGGGCCGACCTTAATGCGGACTGTGGTGGCATT
>DASQXU010000390.1:0-12405 GCA_035639555.1 Thermoleophilaceae bacterium | reverse complement strand
AAACCTGCCGTTCTTCAACTTCCAGCCCTCGGAGTTGGGCAAGGTGCTGCTCACGCTGGCGCTGTCGGCGTTCATCGTGGACCGCGTGCGGCGCCTGCAGGACCGGGACACCACCGCGCGGGTGATGCTGCTGGCCCTGCTTCCATCGATCATGGTGATCGCCGAGCCGGACCTCGGCTCGGCGTTCGTCTACATGATCATCGCGGCGACCCTGCTGTTCGTTGCCGGCACCAAGTGGACCCACTTCGCCGTGCTCGGCACGCTCGCGGTGGCGGCGGTGGTCGTGGTCATGGTCGCGGCGCCGGCCGCAGGCGTCCACGTGCTCAAGCCCTACCAGGTGGACAGGCTGACCGCCTTCCTCCACCCGACCGACAACCCGCGCAAGGAGGGCTATCAGCTGACGCAGTCCATCACGGCCATCGGCGCCGGCCAGAAGACCGGCCGGGGCAACCAGGCCACCCAGACCAAGCTCAACTTCCTCCCCGAGCACCACACCGACTTCGTGTTCTCGGTCGTCGGAGAGGAGTACGGCTTCGTCGGCGCCGCGGTCGTGCTCTCGCTGTTCGCCCTGCTGATCTGGAGATCGCTGCGAATCCTCACGATGGCGAAAAACCTCTACGGGATGCTCATCGCCGCTGGGATAACCGCGATGCTGATGTTCCAGGTCTTCGTGAACGTTGGCATGACCATCGGGATCATGCCCATCACCGGCGTCCCCCTGCCGCTGATCAGCTACGGCGGCTCGTCGGTGATCGTGACCTTAGTGGCCCTCGGCCTACTGCAGTCGGTGCACGCGCAGGCGCGCGAGCTGGCCGCGGCCAAGGGCCGTGATCGACTTCTATGAGAGGAACCATTGAGAAAGCAAGTGCTCGTCACGGTCGACCGTGGCGAAACCAGAGTCGCCATCCTCGAGGCGGAGGGAAGCCCGTCCGCTAACGGAGGCGGTAGAGGCAGACGGGGTGGCCGCCGCGGCCGCGGCTCGCAGGGCGAGCCCGACTGGCACGTCGCCGAGCTGTACATAGAGCGGCGCGGCTCGCGCTCGGTCGTCGGCAACGTCTACAAGGGCAGGGTCGACAACGTGCTTCCCGGGCTCGAGGCGGCCTTCGTCGACATCGGCCTGGAGAAGAACGGCTTCCTGCACGCCGACGACATCGCGGTCGCCGGCGTGGAGGTCGCCCGCCGCGGGCGCGGCGGCAGTCGCGGCAAGCGGATCACCGAGCTGCTCCGCCCCGGCCAGGAGATCGTCGTCCAGGTGGTGAAGGACCCGCTCAAGACCAAGGGCCCGCGGCTGTCGATGCAGCTCTCGATCGCCGGTCGGTACCTCGTGTTCGTGCCGCAGGGCGAGGGCGTGGGGGTCTCGCGGCGCCTCGACGACAAGGAGCGCGAGCGGCTGCGCAAGGCCGCGTCGCAGGTGGACCTGGGCGGCGGCGGGGCGATCGTGCGCACGGCGGCCGCTGGGGCCTCGCGCGAGGACTTCGAGCGCGAGATCAAGTACCTGCACAAGCTCTACGAGGTGCTCCAGGGGCGGGCCGAGACCACGCCCGCTCCGGCGATGATCTTCCAAGAGGCCGATCTGTCCGTCCGGGTGGTCCGCGACATCTTCTCGCGCGACTTCGAGCGGGCGGTGGTCGACGACGACAAGCAGCACCACCGGCTCGTCTCGTTCTTCAACCGCACGGCGCCGGAGCTGGTCGACCGGGTGGAGCTATACGAGGACGAGGAGCCGCTGTTCGAGCGCTACGGCGTCGAGGAGGTGATCCAGTCGACGCTCAGGCGCCGGGTGGACCTGCCCTCCGGGGGCTACCTGATGATCGACTACGCCGAGGCGATGACCGTGATCGACGTCAACTCGGGGTCGTTCACCGGGCGCGGGCGCGGGGCGAAGCTCGAGGACACGATCACCAGGATCAACCTGGAGGCAGCCGAGGAGGTGGTCCGCCAGCTCCGGCTGCGGGACATCGGCGGGATCATCGTCATCGACTTCATCGACATGTCGCGGGCGCGCAACCGGGACGCCGTGCGGCGGACGCTGCAGGCCGCCCTCGAGCAGGACCGCACGAAGACCTATGTGGTCGAGATCTCGCCGCTCGGTCTGGTCGAGATGACGCGCCAGAACGTCACCGACGGCGTGCGCGAGATCCTCACGAAGACCTGCCCGACCTGCGACGGAGAGGGGGTCGTCCTCTCGGAGGAGACGGTGGCGATCGAGGCGGAGCGCTGGATGCGCGAGCTCGCCGCGGAGCAGCCGGACGCCGAGGCCTTCCTGATCCGGGTCCATCCCCGGGTGTCGGCCATCCTGATCGGGAGCCCGCAGCGTCCGGCATCGCTACCCGAGCTCGAGGGGGAGACCGGCAAGCGGTTCCACTTCGAGGGCACGGAGGCCCTTCCGATCGACCACTTCGAGGTCGCGCTCGCGGGATCCCGGGCCGAGATCGAGGAGCGCGCGCTCCCGTTCCGCGAGGGCGAGGAGGTCCTCGTCCAGCTCGAGGAGCCCCACATGTACAACGAAGACGACGCGGTCGCCAAGCTCGACGGCTACGTCGTCACGGTCTCGGGGGCGGCCCGGCTCGTCGGCGAGAAGCGGCTCGTGCGGATCGAGAAGGTGGGCCGCTCGGCGGCCCAGGCGTCGCTCGTCGACGCCCCGAGGCCGGCGGGCGAGGACGAAGGCGGCCAGCGGCCCCAGCGCCGGCGCGGGCGTCGCGGGGGACGTGGGCGCCGCCGCGCCGCGGAGCCCGCGGCGGACGGAGGGGGTAGCTAGTCGGGTTGCTGGCTGCTGGTTTCTGGTCGCTCGGCCAGCAACTAGCAACCAGCAACTAGCCTTACGCACATGTACGCGATCGTCAGAGTCGGGGCAAAGCAGTATCGGGTCGAGAAGGGCGACTCGCTCGTCGTCGATCGCCTGTCCGAGGACGAAGGCGCCAAGGTCACGCTCGAGCCCCTCCTGCTCCGCCCGGACGACGGCGATCCCGTGTTCGCTCCGTCGGAGCTCGCGAAGGTCAAGGTCGAGGCGGTGGTCCGCGGCCACGAGAGGGGGCGCAAGATCCACGTGCTCAAGTTCAAGCCCAAGCGCGGCTACAAGCGCCGCCAGGGCCACCGCTCCGAGCTGACCCGGCTCGAGATCGGCGACATCAGGCAGCTCAGTCGCAGGCCGGCCGCGAGGAAGAAGCAGGAGGAAGGCGATGGCTCATAAGAAGGGTCTCGGTTCGAGCCGCAACGGCCGCGACTCGGCCGCCAAGCGCCTCGGCGTTAAGGGGTTCGCAGGGCAGACCGTCAACGGAGGCGAGATCATCGTCCGCCAGCGCGGGACCCGGTTCAAGCCGGGCGACGGCGTCGGTCTCGGGAAGGACGACACGATCTTCGCGACCAAGCCGGGCGTGGTGCAGTTCGCCCGCGGCCGGCGCGGGCGGGTCGTCTCCGTGGTCGGCTCGGACGAGTAGCCGAGACCCGCTGTTCTACGACCGCGCTCGCATCTTCGTTCGCGCCGGGGCGGGCGGGAACGGAGTCGTGTCGTTTCGGCGCGAGGCGCACGTGCCGAAGGGCGGTCCGGACGGCGGCGACGCGGGGGCAGGCGGCGACGTCGTGCTCGTCTGCGATCCGTCGCTGCGAGACCTGCGGGCCTTTCGCCGCCGGCGCCGCTTCACCGCCCGGCGCGGCGGCCATGGCCAGGGATCGGATCGTCACGGAGCGAGCGCGCCGCCCCTGGAGCTGCCTGTCCCTCCGGGCACGGTCGCCGCGGATGCGACCGGCGACGCGCGCTGGGAGCTCGTGGCCCCCGGCCAGCGGGCGGTGGTCGCCCGCGGCGGGCCGGGCGGGCGCGGGAACCGGCGGTTCGCGAGCTCGACGCGCCAGACGCCGCGGTTCGCCGAGAAGGGGCTTCCCGGCGAGGAGCGCTGGCTCGAGCTGCGGCTGAAGCTGCTGGCCGACGCGGGGCTCGTCGGGCTTCCCAACGCCGGGAAGTCGTCGCTACTGGCGCGCCTGACCCGCGCCCACCCCAAGGTCGCCGAGTACCCGTTCACGACCGTGGAACCGGTGCTCGGCACGCTGGAGCGAGACGATCGGCAGCTGGTGCTCGCCGACATCCCCGGGCTGATCGAGGGGGCGAGTCGCGGCGCGGGACTGGGCCACGAGTTCCTGGCTCACGTCGAGCGCTGCCGGCTGCTCGTGCACGTGCTCGACCTCGCCCCCGTCGACGGGTCCGACCCGCAGGAGAACTACGCGACCGTGGAGGCCGAGCTGGGCGCGCACGGAGCGGGCCTGGCCGCGCTGCCGCGGATCCTCTGCCTCTCGAAGGCCGACCTCGTGCCGGAGGAGGACGTCCGCGCGGCCGTGGCGGGATGGCGAGAGCGGCTCGGCGGCGCGGCGCTCGCCACGATCGCGACCTCGGCGGCGACGGGCGCCGGGCTGGATGAGCTCGCGGCCGCGATCTTCGAGCACGTGCCGCCCGCGCCGGAGCCCGACAGGGCGGGCGGCCCTGTCGCCCACAAGGTCTACCGCCCAGGCGGGGGCGACGCGTTCCGCGTCGTGCGCACCGGGCCCGGCGCGTTCAGGGTGGAGGGCGGGCGCGTGGAGCGCCTACTCGCGCGCCACGATCCCTACAACGAGGAGGCCATGCGCTACGTGGAGGAGCGCCTCCGGGCGATGGGCGTGATCCGGGCCCTCGAGGCCGCCGGCTTCGAGCCCGGGGACGACGTGGAGATCGCGGGGACCGTCTTCGAGCTCGACCCGGGCGCGCCGCTTCGATGAGCGGCCGATCCCGGCGGTTCCCGGTTGCCGGCACCGCTGCCGCTGTGCTCGCGGCCGTGCTGCTCGCCGGCTGCGGCGGGAACGACCGAAGCGACGCCCGCAAGACGGTGCGGGAGTTCGTGCAGGCGGTGAACGCCCGTGACGCCGACAAGTTCTGCGACGAGCTGGTCACGCAGGCCTTCGTCGAGGATTACACGGGGGCCACCGGCAGCGACGCGCGCGTGCAGTGCAAGCGGCAGCTGCGCGCGGCGCGCGGCCTGCACGTGCAGCTGCTGTCGGTCGGCCGGACCGAGGTCCACGGCGACCGGGCGACCGTGGACTCGCAGCTCGCCACCCAGGGCGAGAGCCACCCCCAGGTCTTCCGACTGCAGAAGGAGGGCGGTCGCTGGCGGCTCTCCAGCGGGTCCACCGGCTAGGGCCGGCCTACCCTTCCGGTCGATGGCGACCCTGGTGGTCAAGCTCGGATCGAGCATCGTGGCCGACGAGGCGGGCGAGGTGCGCGAGGATGTGCTCGGCTCGGTCTGCCACGAGGTGGCACGGCGGCACCGGGCTGGCGACGGGGTGGTGATCGTCACCTCTGGGGCGATCGCCCGGGGGATGCGCCTGATGGGCCTTCCCGTCCGGCCCTCGGCGATGGAGGAGCTTCAGGCCGCGTCCGCGGTTGGCCAGGGCAAGCTCTACCGGGCCTACGACGCGATGCTCGAGGCAGGCGGCGTCCCGAGCGCCCAAGTGCTCCTCACGTTCTTCGACATGTCGGCCCGCACCCATTACGTCAACGCCCGGCATACGCTCACCCGGCTGCTCGCCTGGCGTGTCGTGCCGGTGATCAACGAGAACGACACCACCACCACGGATGAGATCTCGTTCGGCGACAACGACTTCCTGGCCGCCCAGGTCGCGATCCTGCTCGGTGCCGACCGGCTGGTCCTGCTCACCGACACGGGCGGCCTCTACACGGCCGACCCGCGCCGGGATCCCGCTGCGCAGCTCATCCCCGACGTGCGCGACCTCGATCAGCTCGAGGGCTATGACGTCGGGGTCTCGACCTCGCCGCTGGGCTCAGGCGGGATGCGCTCCAAGGTGGTGGCCGCCGAGATGGCAACCGCGGCGGGGATACCCACGGTGATCGCGAGCGGGACCGATCCCGAGGCGGTGGCTCGGGCGCTCCGGGGCGAGCCGAGCGGGACTCGGTTCCACCCCCAGCGCGGGCGGGTATCGAGCTTCAAGCTGTGGCTCAAGTACGCGAAGCGGAGCCACGGCCGGCTGCTCGTGGACCCCGGGGCCGAGCGGGCGCTCCGCGAGCGCGGGACCAGCCTGCTGCCGGTCGGCGTGGTCGAGGTCGAGGGCAGCTTCGAGGCCGGCGACGCGGTCGAGGTTCGAGCGGCCGGCGCCAACGGCCGTCCGATCGGCAAGGGGATCGTGAACTACTCGGCGGAGGAGCTGCGCCGGGTCAAGGGGCTGAAGAGCGAGGAGGTCAGGCGCCTCGTGCCGAGGGCGGCCGAGGAAGCCGTCCATCGCGACTACTTCGTGCTGGAGTAGGTTGCTGGTTGCTAGCGGCTGGAGGCCGGATGCGCTGCCCCGGCAACCAGGAACCGGCAACCCAATCCGCGCCAGCAACCTGCCTAGTACGCTCTCCGATATGGCCACGGCGACGGCGAGCGTCGCGGATGTGTGCGCGCAGGCCAAGGCGGCCTCGCGCGTGCTCGCCACGCTCGACGGCGCCACGAGGAACGCCGCGCTCGAGGCCATGGCCGCCGCGCTCGGGCGGCGCGTCCCCGAGATCCTCGACGCCAACGCGCGCGACATGGAGGCTGGCGAGCAGGCGGGCATAGGCGCCGCCCTTCTCGATCGCCTGAAGCTCGACGAGGAGCGCCTGCGGGGGATCGCCGCCTCCGTGCTCGAGATCGCCGCCCTTCCCGATCCGGTCGGCGAGACGATCGATGGCCACCGCCTCCCGAACGGACTCGACCTGCGGCGGGTGCGGGTCCCGCTCGGGGTCGTGGCCGTGGTGTACGAGGCGCGGCCTAACGTGACGATCGACTGCTCCGCGCTGTGCCTGAAGTCGGGCAACGCGATCGTGCTGCGCGGCTCCTCCACCGCCGCCCACTCGAACATGGCGCTGGCCCACGTGGCGCAGGACGCGGTCGCCTCGGTCGGGCTGCCCGAGGGGGCGATTTCGATCGTCGCCGGCGGCGACCGCGATGAGCTGCGCCAGATCGCGACCCAGGAGGGGCTCGTGGACCTGGTGATCCCGCGCGGCGGCGAGGGCCTCAAGGCCGCCCTCGAGGAGCACGCCACCGTGCCGGTGATCTACGCGGCCGCGGGCAACTGCCACGTCTTCGTGGACGCCACCGCCGACCTCGACAGCGCGGTCGAGATCGCGGTCAACGCAAAGGTGCAGCGGCCGGGCGTGTGCAACGCGGCCGAGACGCTGCTCGTCCACGCCGACGCGGCGCCCGAGTTCCTGCCCCGGGCGCTGCGCGAGCTGCGCGAGTCCGGCGTCGAGCTGCGCGTGGACGCGCGGGCGCGCTCGCTGGCCGGCGAGCTCGCCGACTCGCTAGCCGAGGCGACCGACGAGGACTGGGCCACCGAGTACCTGGCATTGATCCTCGCGGTCAAGGTCGTGGACTCGACCGAGGAGGCGATCGACCACGTGAACCGCTACGGAAGCGGCCACTCGGAGGCCATCGTGACCGGCGCGACCGAGTCGGCCCGGGCGTTCACGGAGGGGGTGGACGCGGCCTGCGTCTACGTCAACGCCTCGACCCGCTTCACCGACGGCGGCGTCTTCGGCATGGGCGCGGAGATCGGAAACTCCACCCAGAAGCTGCACGCCCGCGGACCGATCGGGATCCGTGAGCTGACCACCTTCAAGTACGTGGTCGAGGGGTCCGGCCAGGTCCGGCGGTAGGTGCCCCACGCATCCGGAGTCCTCGTGGCCTGCTCCCCCGTGAGCGCGGGAGCGACGCCCTAGGTGCGGCGCGGGATCCTCGGCGGGGCGTTCAACCCGCCCCACATCGGCCACCTGATCTGCGCCCAAGAGGCCCTGCTGCGGCTCTCGCTCGAGCGGATGGCGTTCGTGCCGGTCGGGCGGGCGCCCCACCGGGGCATCGAGGGCGACCCGGGCGCCGAGTCGCGGCTCGAGATGTGCCGGCGCGCGGCCGCCGGTGACGAGCGGCTCGACGTGCTTCGCCTAGAGCTCGACCGGGAGGGGCCTTCGTACACCGTCGACACGCTGCGCGAGCTGCGCGAGCGCGATCCGGAGGACGAGCTCGTGCTCGTCCTCGGCGGGGACCAGGCCGCGACGCTGCCCACCTGGCACGCCCCCGAGGAGGTCCTGGGGCTGGCCGAGGTGGCGGTGGTCCCGCGAACCGGCTACTCGCGCGAGGCGGTTGCGGTGAAGATCGCCCGCCTGCGCGGCGCCCAGCACATACGCTTCTTCGACATGCCGCGCATCGGCGTCTCCTCGACGATGGTGCGCCGGCGGGTCGCCCGCGGCGAGCCGATCCGCTACCTGGTGCCCGCGCCGGTGGGCGACTACATCGTGCAGCAGGGGTTGTACGGCGCGGCCGTCCCGGCGGGAGCGGAGGGATGACCGTGACGCTCGACTCCGCTGCCCTGGCGGAGCGCATCGCGGCGATCGCCGCCGAGAGGAAGGCGATCGACGTCCGCGTGCTCGACCTCCGCGACGTCGTCACCTACACCGACTTCTTCGTCATCTGCAGCGGCAACAGCGAGCGCCAGACCAAGGCCATCCACGACGCCGTCTACGAGGGGCTGAAGCACGACGCCGCGCTTCTCCCGCAGCGCACGGAGGGGGCGCGGGAGGCGCGCTGGATCCTGCTCGACTACCTGGACTGCGTGGCTCACATCTTCACCCCGGACGCGCGCGAGTACTACCGACTCGAACAGCTCTGGGGCGACGCCCCGGCCCGCTCGGTGGGCTGAGGTCTCGGGTCGCGCGTCGGCCGGGGGATGGAGCTGACGGGACTCGAACCCGTGGCCTCCACGCTGCCAGCGTGGCGCTCTCCCAGCTGAGCTACAGCCCCGCAATGCCTGGTTCCGGGGAGGATAGTGCCCGGCCGCCGTCCGTTGCGGGGCGGCCGCTCAGCGCGCGCGCGCCGCGGCAGCGTGCGCCCGATCGCCCTGCTCGCCGCTTCTTCGGCGGTCAAGCTCCTCGAGCCGCTCCTCGCTCCCGTAGAGGACCAGCGTGTCCTCCGGCTCGATCCGGGTCTCCTTGCCGGGCGCCCCGAGGTACTCGCCGCTCCTGCGGTGAATTCCAAGCACGATGACGCCCTCGTCGCGCAGGCGCAGCTCGCCGAGCGTCCGCCCGGCGAGCCAGTCCTCGGGCTCGACCAAGAGCTCGCCTACCCGATAGCCGCCCTCGAGCTGGAGGAGGCCGGCGTAGTCGCGCGCGTCGAGCCCGCCGGCGCGCATCAGCCACGCGGTCAGCCGCGCCAGCCCGCGGTCGAGCAGGCGGCTGCGCGAGAGGATGATCAGCGCCAGGACGCCGGCGAACAGCAACCCAAACCGGCTCAGGCGCGCGCTGCTCGAGGCGCCGCCGAAGGAGACGATCAGCGACGCGACCGCCGTGACCACGCCGGCGCTTCCGCACATCATCAGCACGAGGACGATCCGCCGCCGCAGCGGATGCCGGGCCACGCTCTCCGCCTCCGCGGTGGTGAACCCCACGCCGGTGAACGCGGAGCGGGCCTGGAACCGCGCCGCCTCGCGCGACATACCGGTCAACGACAGCATGATCGCCGCCACCCGGGTGACGAAGAGGGACAGCGCGATCACCGCGAACACGAGGATCAGGCTCGTCACGCCCGGCGCTTACCCGCATGCGCAGGCGTATATCCATCGCCTGGCCCGCGCTCCGGCGGCTAAACCGCGGAACCATCCCATCTAGGTATGGCTATACGACACCCAGGTAGTGGGTCAGGCTGACCCACTACCGACACCCAGGTGGGACGGTGCCCGGGGAAAGACAGGAACGCCCCCTCCGAGGGCGTCGGCTCACGAGCTCAGCCCGGCGAGGCCGGTGACCAGCATCTCGAGCCCGAGCTCGAAGCGCGCGTCCATGTCCGGGTCCATCATGTGGCCCGCCAGCGCCACCGTGTTCGGGAAGCGATCGGGCGGGAGGGAGGCGAAGTACTCGCGAAACTGCGAGAGCGCCTCCTCGGGCGGGACCGGTTCTCCGCCGGGAGAGGGGAGCTCGAGGCTCTCGTCGAGCGCGAACGCGTTCACGAAGAGGAAGAACAGGTAGGCGGCGTGGGCGCGCACCCTGTCGCTGATCCCCGCCCCCCGCAGCACCTCGAGCAACCACTCGGCGCCGGTCAGCGCGTTGGGCTCGGCCGGGATTCCCACCTCCAGGGCGGCGCGGGCGATGTCGCGGTGGCTGGTCAGCACCCGTCGGCACTCGCGCGCCATGTACTTGATCTGCTCCTGCCAGCGCGAGGGGTCCGGCTCCGGCAGCTCGATCTCGGCGACGACGCGGTCGAAGGCGAGCCGCAGCAGCTCCTGCTTGCCGCCGACGTGCCAGTAGAGCGATGCGGCCGCGGTGCCGAGCTCCTCGGCCACCCGGCGCATGCTGATCGCGTCGAGGCCTTCGCGGTCCAGTAGACGCAGCGTGGCCTGGACGATCGCCTCCCGGCTGAGCGCCGGCCGTGCGGCGGCCGGACGCCGCGGCGCGCCCCGCCAGGGAGGCTCGGGAATATCCGCGCCCTGCCGCTCCGCTTGCTTCTCGTCTCTCGCCATTGACTCGAACAGTGTACTGTGCTAGAACAGTGTTCGACAACTGAACACCGTTCGAGAACCGGCTGGAGGTAACCATGACTTCATCGCGGGGAGGTGAACCGGCCCTGGCCATCGAGGCACGGGGACTCGAGAAGCGCTACGGCGACGTGCGGGCGCTCCGGGGTCTCAGCCTCGAGGTGGAGGGCGGAACGATCTTCGGGCTGCTCGGGCCGAACGGGGCCGGCAAGTCCACCGCGGTCAAGATCCTCACCACGCTCTCCCGTCCCGACGCCGGTGAGGCTCGGGTCGCGGGCTTCGACGTACGGCGTGAGCCGAACCGCGTACGCCACGCGATCGGCGTGGTCGGCCAGCGCTCGGGCGTCGACCGGGAGGCCACCGGCCGCGAGAACGTCACCCTTCAGGGACAGCTCTACGGCCTGCGCGGGCGGGAGCTGCGCGCCCGCGTGGACGAGCTGCTCGAGCGCTTCGGCCTGGCCGAGGCGGCGGACCGCATCGCGCGGGGGTACTCCGGCGGCATGCAGCGTCGGCTCGACATCGCGATGGGGCTCGTGCAGCGCCCGCAGGTGCTGTTCCTCGACGAGCCGACGACCGGGCTCGACCCCGAGGTCCGCGCCGAGATGTGGAGCGAGATCGCGCGGCTCTCGACCGACGAGGGGCTGACCATCCTCCTGACGACGCACTACCTGGAGGAGGCAGATCGGCTCGCTCGCCGGCTGGCCATCCTCGACCGCGGTCGCGTGGTGGCCGGCGGGACGCCGGACGACCTGAAGGGCGAGCTGCGCGGCGATGCCGTGCAGGTGGAGCTGCCGGAGGAGGTTGTCCGCGCCCGGAACGGCCGGGTTTCGGGGGCGCGCGCCGCGCTCGAGCGGCTCGAAGGCGTCCGCGAGGTCGCGCTCGACGGCCGCTCGCTGCGGGCTCGGGTCGACAGCGGGGCGACCGCCGTGCCCACCGTCCTGGCCGCCCTCGAGGCCGAGGGAGTCCCGGTCGCTTCGGTGACCATGGCCCGGCCCTCGCTCGACGACGTCTACCTGCGTTACACCGGCCGCAGCTTCGACCGAGCCGAGCGGGAGGCGGGACGAGATGACGACGACGAAAGGGGGCAGGGATGACCGCCATCGCCTTCCATTCCCGCAACATGACCCTGCGCTGGCTGCGGGCGCTCTGGCGCCAGCCCTGGTACGTGGCCGTGACGCTCGTCCAACCGGTGATCTGGCTGCTGCTGTTCGGGGCGCTGTTCAAGCGGGTCGTGCAGATCCCCGGCTTCCAGGGCGACTCCTACATAGATTTCCTCACTCCCGGGATCGTGGTGATGACCGCGCTTTTCTCGAGCGGCTGGAACGGGATGGGGATGATCGAGGACCTCGACCGCGGGGTGATGGACCGCTTCCTGACCTCGCCGGTGCGCCGGGCGGCGCTGATCGTCGGGCCGGTCGGCCAGTCCGCGATCGTCGTGGTGATCCAGTCGCTCATCATCGTCGGGCTCGCGCTGCTCGACGGCGCCAGCTTCGCCGGCGGCGTCGGCGGGGTGGCGGTCGTGACGGTCTGCTCCGTGCTGCTCGGGTGCGCCCTGGCCGCGCTGTCGAACGGCCTGGCCCTGCTGGCGCGAAAGGAGGAGACGTTGATCGCGGCGGTCAACTTCATCGTGCTGCCGCTCACGTTCCTGAGCTCGGGGTTCATGCCGAAGAACCTCGCGCCCGGCTGGATCCAGGACATCTCTCGCTTCAATCCGGTGAACTGGGCGATCGAGGCGGGGCGCGAGGCCCTCGGCTCGAGCGTCGACTGGGGCCTGGTGCTCTCCCGGGCCGGCCTGCTGGTGGCGGTCGCCCTGCTCTGCGGCTGGTTCGCCACCAGCGCCTTCCGCTCCTACCAGAGCTCGGTGTGAGGCGTGCGGGCGGGGCGCCT
>DASQXU010000389.1:0-9104 GCA_035639555.1 Thermoleophilaceae bacterium | reverse complement strand
ATCGTGTCGTAGATGGCGAGGCCCGCGTAGACCGAGCCGCCCGGCGAGTTGATGTAGAGCGAGATGTCCTTGTCCGGGTCCTCGGATTCGAGGTGCAGCAGCTGCGCGACGACGAGGTTGGCGATGTCCTCGGTCACCGGCGTCCCGAGGAAGACGATCCGCTCGTTGAGCAGCCGCGAGTAGATGTCGAACGCCCGCTCGCCGCGGGAGGTCTGCTCGACGACCATCGGGACCAGGGGTGTCATCGCTCTGCCTCTGTTTGCGGTGGTGGCTCGGAATCCTTCAGGAGACGGCGAGCCCTCGTCCCGCCGGCTGGCCCGAGTCTAGCAATGGCCCCTGGGCCGGCCGCGAGGGTCGGCGAGGGCCGATCCGGGCGCGTTTGCCCACTGCTCAGTGCTCAGTTGTCAGTCTCTCAGCACCGGGCACCGAGCACTGAGCACGCGCAGCGGGCCCGGGCTAGGAGCCCGGAGTCCAGATGCCCTCGGCCGCCTCCTCGCGCTCCTTGCCCGGCGTCCACAGCTTCTCCCTGGCCTTGGCCTGCTCGACCGAGATCGGCTTCGCGTGCTCGACCACCAGGTCGACCGCCTTTCGCATCGCGATGTCCTCGCGCAGCGCATCGGCCGTCCCGCGGGCCTCGGCGCGCTTCAGCGAGCGGCGCAGGGACTTGTCGCTCGGCTCGGAGCGACCCTGCTGGGTCGCCGCCTGCCTCAGCGCCTCGAGCAACTCGTCGTCGGAGACCTCGATCCCCTCGGCTTCGACGATCGCCGCGAGCACGCTCTCGCGCCGCAGCGCCCGCTCCGCCTCGGGCTCGGCCTCGGTGACCAGCTCCTCCTCACTCTTTCCGGTGAGCTCGAGGTAGCGCTTCGGGTCGACGCCCTGGGACTCCAGGCGGTGGGCGGTGCGGTGCCACATCTCGTGGGCCTTCTCGTGCACCAGTTCCTTGGGGACGTCGACCTTGGCCTCGGCGACTGCGGCGTCGACCGCGGCCTCGCGGAACTCGGCGTCGATCGCTCGCCGCTCGGCCTCCGAGAGCTTCGCGCGGATGTCGTCCTTCAGCTCGCCGAGGCTGTCGAAGCCACCGGCCTCCAGCGCGAAGTCGTCGTCGAGCTCGGGGAGGCGCTTCTCCTTGACCTCCTTGACCTCAACCTGGAAGAGGGCCTCTCGCCCGGCCTTCTCCTCGTCCGGGTAGTCGTCGGGCAGCGTGAGCCGCAGCTCCCGCCGCTCGCCGGCGGCGGCGCCCTGCAGCCCCTCCTCGAAGCCGGGGATCAGCCTTCCCGAGCCGAGCTCGAGGAGATAGCCGCGGGCCTCGGCCCCGGCGAGCGGCTCGCCGTCCACCGTGCCCGTGAAGTCGATAACCAGGAAGTCGCCCTCACGCGCCGTGCGCGAGACGGTCTCGAGCGAGGCGAGCGACTCGCGGAGGCGCTCCAGCTCGGCCGCCACCTGGTCGTCCGACACCTCCGGCTCGCGCCGGCCGACCTCCACTCCCTTGTAGCTGCCGAGCCTCGCCGTCGGTCGAACCGCGACCTCGATCGAGAACTCGAGCGGCGACCCCCGCTCGGGCAGCTCCGCGAGGTCGAGCTTGGGGTCGCCCACCGCGGCGATGCCGGCGTCGGCCACGGCCGCCTCGTACCAGCCGGGGAGCGCCCGGCGCACCGCCTCGTCGAGCACCGCCTGGCGTCCGACGCGCTGGATCACCACCTGCGGCGGGACCTTGCCCTTGCGGAAGCCGGCCACCCGCAGCTCCGAGCCGATCGCCCGCGCGGCGGTGTGCAGCTCGCGCTCGAGCTCGCGGGGCTCTACCTCGACCTCCACGCGCACGCGCGAGTCGCCGAGCTCCTTCGTTGTCGTCTTCACGGCGGTCGCCACGACCGGGTGACGATAGCGTGGGCCCGGTCGTGGCCGACCGGAGCTCGCCACCCCGGCCCGGTGCCGCCGAGCGGGCCCTTGCCTGGCTCTTCACCGGGCCCCTCGGGCACCTCTACAGCGCGGTCGTCGACCTCGCGGTGGGGAGCGTTCGCTACTGGCTCGCCCGCGCCCGCGGGCGAGAGCCGTAGCCTCGCCCGTGCGCCTCCTAACCGGATCGCAACGCCGCGCACGGGCTCCGCAACACGACCCACACCAGACTTCTCGCCATGAGGCGCGGCCCGCGTCAGCGAGACGGCCGGCGAGCGCTCACGCGCGCGGCGACGAGCGCCCCGGCCAGGAGCGCGGCGACGGCCACGATCAAGCCCGGCCGCCCGAGCTGCGGGAGCAGGTGCGGCGCCACCTTCTCCGAGTTCTCGACCGCCTCGGAGCTCGCGCCGGCGACGGCCAACAGAAGCAAGCCCAAGAGGCCGGTGGCGAGCACCGAGGTCGGCGGCCTGAGGCGCGCCGGACCCATCAGGCACGCGGCGGCGGCCGCCCCCGCCGGGAGCCACGCGGCCAGCACGCGCAGCAGCGGCTGGGCGTCCGCCCGGGCTAGGCGCTCGAGCGGCAGGGCATCCGAGACCGGCGGCCCGGCGTCCAGCAGACCCCCCTTGCGGAGCAGGTACAGCAGGCCGACGCCGGCGATCACGCAAACGGCCGCCAGGAGCCAGCCGACGACCGCCCCCGCGAGGAGGACGACGTGAGGCTGCCGGCCGCGGCGCTCGTGACTCTGTTCCTCGCCCTTGGCGTGACCGGCGCTTACTCCTACGTTCACGACTACTACGTATACAGGGGCTTCCCCGCGGCGACCGACCCGGCGGGCGTCCCGGCCGGCCAGGTGCGCTTCGTCCGCTTCTACTCGCCGGCGCTCCACCAGCGTCGGGTCTCGGTGGTCTACACGCCGCCCGGCTACGCCGCCGACGCGGCGCGCGGGGTCCGCTTCCCCGTCCTCTACCTGCTCCACGCCCCGCCCGGGCACCCCGAGAACTACATAAAGGCGGGCGCCCTGAACGTGAGGCTCGACGAGCTGATCGTGGCTCACCGGATCCCTCCGTACATCGTCGTGATGCCGAACGGGAGGAGCGGGACCTACGGCAACGACACCGAGTGGGCGAACACCCCACGCGCCGGGCGCTGGGAGGACTACCTGCTGGACGTCGCACACGGCGTAGACCGGCGCTACAGCACGATCCGCTCGCGCGGAGCCCGGGCGATCGCCGGGCTGTCCGAGGGGGGCTACGCCGCGGCCAACGTCGCCCTCCACCACCTGCGGGCCTTCGGCGCGTTCGAGAGCTGGTCGGGGTACTTCGTCCAGACGCCGACGCTCAGCTTCGCCCGCGCCTCGCCGGCCCTGCTCCGGGCCAACAGTCCCCTCTATTACGTCGCCGGCCTACGGAGGCAGATCCGGCGGCTCGGGCTACACGCCTACCTCTACCAGGGCGCTCACGATGACGTGAGCCGGGCTCGGCTGCGGCTGTTCGTGCAGCGGCTGCGGCGCGCGGGCGCGGTGGTCGGCTGGCGCGTCTACCACGGCGGGCACAACTGGGCGCTGTGGCGCTCGCAGCTCCCGCACATGCTGACCTGGATCGGCGATGTGTTCGCCCGGGCCGAGCGCCGGACTCCGGTCAAGGGGACGGGGCGCACCGTGGTGGCTCGGGTCGGCGCTTAACGCGATCCCAACCGGACTCTCGACTGCGCCAATCGGAGCCCGCGCAGAATCGGCGCATGCAGGGCGCCATCTCCCGGATGCGGCTTCGGCCGCTGCGCGTCGCAGGCACCCCTCCCCGATCCGCGACCACCGGACGGCGCACCATAGGGGCGGCGGCGGTGGCGTTGCTTGGACTGACGGTCCTCGCCGCCGCCCTCCTGCCCCGCGGCCCGTGGGGCGCGATCGATCCCCTGCCGGTCCCGGCGGGGCCGGCGATCGCGCTCGGCCACGTCCTCGCCGCGGCCGGGGGGCTCGCCCTGCTCGCCTGCTCGTGGAGCCTGCTGCTCGGCCGGCGCCGCGCGTCGATCCTGGCCGCGGGCGGGCTGTTCGCCGCCGCGACCCTGCGGCTCTTCCACGGCGCCCCGGTTCCCGCCACCCTGCTCGAGGCCCTGCTCGGGACCCTGCTGCTGCTCGACCGGCGCTCGTTCCCCTGCGGCGGGCCGCGCGGCCCGATCGGCGCGGCCTCGGCGGTCGCCGGGCTCGCCCTGGGCGGCGCCTACGTGCTCGCGGTCGCGGCGCTGCTCCAGGCCGACGCCACCGGGATCGACGCGGTGACCCGGGCCACCGGCTGGCTGGCCGCCGGCGGGTGGTGGCTGCGCTCGGGGGAGCCCCTCGCGGTCGCGCTCGACCTCCTCCTCGTTACCGCGCTCGGCGCCGCGGCGGTCGTGCTGCGCGCCCTGCTGCGACCGGCCGAGGGCGCCGAGGGCCACACCTGCGACGAGCACGCGCGGGCGGCGGCGCTGGTCGCCACCTGGGCCTCCGACTCGCTCCACCCGTTCGTCCTGCGCGAGGACAAGTCGTTCCACTTCTCCCACGGCGGGGTTCTGGCCTACCGCACGCTCGGGGAGACCGCCGTGGTCTCGGGCGACCCGATCGGACCGCCGGGCGCCGCCCCGGCCGTCCTCGCCAGCTTCGAGGCGTTCGCGTCCGAGCGGGGCTGGAACGTCGTCGTGACCGGAGCCTCCGAGCGCGAGCTCCCCGGCTACCGCCGGCTCGGGTTCCGGGCCCTTCGGATCGGCGACGAGGCGGTCGTCAGGCCGGCCGGGTTCTCGCTCGAGGGCCGGCGGATCCGCAAGGTGCGCCAGGCCGTGGCCCGGGTGCGGCGCCGGGGCTGGAGCGTCGAGGTGCGCGAGGCGGCCGAGCTCGGCCCGTCCGAGCTCGAGGCGCTCGGGGCGATCGAGCGCGCCTGGCGGGCCGCCCAGCCACGGCTCTACGGCTTCGCGATGACCCTGGGCCGCCTCTGGGGCGCCGAGGAGGACGCGAGCGCGGTGTACGCGCTGGCCCGCGACCCCGAGGGCAGGGTGCGGTGCTTCCTGCGGTTCGCGGCCTACGGGCGCGGCCTCTCGCTCGACGTGATGCGCCGCCTCGAGGGCGCCCCGAACGGGATCAACGAGGCGCTGATCGTGGCCACGATCGAGTACGCCCGGGAGCGGGGTCGCGAGGAGGTGTCGCTGAACTTCGCCGGCTTCTCGCACGTGATGGCCGCCGAGGGCCCGCTGCCGGCCTGGCAGCGCCTGCTCCGCTGGTGCCTGCGGCGAATGCACCGCCGCTTCCAGCTCGAGCGGCTCGTGCTGTTCAACGGCCAGTTCCAGCCCGAGTGGCGCCCGCGGCACCTCGTCCATCGCGGCCCGGTGCTCCTCCCCCTGGCCGCGCTGCGGGTCCTCCAGGCCGAGGCGTACGTGCGCCCGCCCCGGCGCCGGCCGCTGGCCGCGCGCTGGCAGCCCGCGCCCGAGCCGGTGAGGGCACCGCAGCTCCCCGCGGCGACCGCGTGACCCGTCCGTGAGTCGGCTGTTCACCGGACTGGCGCTGGCTCTGGTGGCCTCGCTGGCGCTGAACGGTGCCTTCCTCCTGCAGCACGCAGGCGGGCGCGACCGGCCGCCGGTTCACCCGCTCCGACCGTTCGCGTCGGTCCGTGGGCTGCTCGGGTCGCGCCTGTGGAGCGTGGGGCTCGCCGTGGGCCTCGCGGGGTGGGCCCTGCACGTGGCGGCGCTCTCCCGGGCCCCGCTCTCGCTCGTCCAGGCGTTCGCCGGCGGCGGGATCGCGCTGGCCGCGCCGGTGGGTGCCCGCGCGCTCGGGCAGCGGCTCACCCGGTCCGAGCGGCATGGGGTGGCGCTCGTCGCGCTGGCGCTCGTGGCGCTCTCGCTCGGGGCCCGCCAGGGCGGCGGCCATCCGCCTTCGGCGCTCGCCATGCTCCCCTATCTCGCGATCTGCGGGGCGCTCGCGGCGCTCCTCGCGGCCGCCCCCTCGACCCGGCGGCCGGCGGCGCTCGGGGCGGCCGGCGGCGTCCTCTACGGCGCCGGCGACGCGGCGACCAAGGCGGTCACCGCGGTCGCCGCGGAGGGCGGGGTGGGCGCCGCGCTGCGGAGCCCCTGGCTTGGCGCCGTCCTCCTCGCCACCGCGGGAGCGTTCTTCTGCTTCCAGCGCGGCCTCCAGACCGGGACGGCGGTCCCGGTCATCGCCCTGATGACCGCGGCCACCAACGTGAGCGCCGTGGCCGGGGGCGTTCTCGTGTTCGGGGACCCGCTCGGGGCCACGCCCGCCCTGGCGGCGGTGCACCTGGCCGCGTTCGCGGCGGTTGCGCTGGCGGCGCCGATGCTCGCGCCGGCCCAGGCCCGCGTCGTGAAGGCGCCCGCCGCCCGGGGGCCCGAACCGCCGCTCCAGGCGATCCGTGCTCACTAGCGTTGATGAGGTGAGCCGCGACGCGACGCTCGACGTCCTGGTCGTCGATGACGAGTCCGAGCTCAGGGAGCTCGTGCGCCGGTCGCTGGCGCGGGAGGGGCACCGGGTGGTGGCGGTGCCCGACGGACGCTCGGCGATCGACCGGGCCAGCACCGCGAGCTTCGACATCGTCCTCCTCGACGTTGCCCTCGCCGAGGGGCCCGACGGCTTCGAGGTCTGCCGCACGCTGCGGGGCCGGGGCAACCTGGTGCCGGTGATCATGCTCACCGCGCTCGACAGCGAGGCCGACGCGGTCACCGGGCTCGAGTCAGGGGCCGACGACTACGTCACCAAGCCGTTCGGCCTGGCCGAGCTCCGGAGCCGGATCCGGGCCGTGCTGCGCCGCGCCCGGACGCGGGCCAGCGAGCTCGAGGTCGCCGAGGTTGGGTCGATCAAGCTCGACCGCTCCCGCCGCGAGGTCTCGGTCGACGGCCGACCGGTGCACCTCACGTTCTCGGAGTTCGAGCTCCTGAGCGCCCTGATCTCGGAGCCCGGGCGGCTGTTCACCCGCCAGGAGCTCCTGCAGGCGATATGGGGCGACAGCGCGTTTCGCGACCCCCGCGGGATCGACGTCCACGTCCGCCACCTGCGCGAGAAGCTCGAGCGCCGACCCGACAACCCCCAGCTCATCCTGACCGTGCGCGGCGCCGGCTACCGCCTCAACCCGGGCTAGCGTGTCGCGCCTTCCGCTCATCCAGCTCCGCGGCCGGCTGATCGGCGCGCTCGTGCTGACGAGCGCGGTGACCCTCCTGGTGGCCGCCACCGCGCTCGTGCCGCCGCTCGAGCGCCGCCTCCGCCACGAGTCGCTCGAGCAGCTCACGGCCACCGCCCGCTCGCTGCGCCCCGCGGTCGAGCGGCTTCCCCCGCGGACGATCCGCCCCGGCTCGCCTGCCCTCACGGTGCTGGCTCGGGAGCTCCGCCGGCGCACGGGCGCGCAGGTCGCGGTGATCGACCGACGCGGAGCGACGCTGGTCTCGACCGACCCCGACGCGAAGAGCCCCCGGGCCGTCGCGGGCAGCGCCCTTCGCCGCAACCGGGTCAGCAGCCTGGTGGCCTCGGCCGGGGACCAGCGGGTCGCCGAGGTCGCCGTCCCGTTCACCACCGGCGGCCGCAGCTTCGCCGTGGCGCTCAGGAAGGGGCTCAAGGACACGCAGCTGGCCGTGCGCGTGGTCCGCCGCGCCCTGATCCCGGCCGCGGTGGCCGGCCTGGCCGTCGCCCTCCTGCTCGGCGCAGTGCTCGCCACCCGGCTCTCGGGTCGACTTCGCCGCCTACGCGACACCGCGCTCCGAGTGGCTCGCCTGGGCCCGGAGGCCGAGGTCCCCGCCGACGCCGGCCGCGACGAGGTCGGCGACCTCACTCGGGCCTTCGCCGACATGCAGGAGCGGCTGCGCGAGCAGGAGCAAGCCCGCCGGACCTTCGTCTCGACCGCATCGCACGAGCTGCGCACCCCGCTGGCGTCGCTGCAGCTCATGCTCGGCCTGCTCGAGGAGGACCTCGACTCCGAGCGGCCCGATCTCGGCGACGCGCGCGATCACGTGGCCCGGGCCAAGGCCCAGACCGAGAGGCTCTCCTCGCTGGCCGCGGACCTGCTCGATCTGAGCCGGGTCGACGCTCGCGTCCCGCTGCGTCATGAGCCGGTCGAGCTCGTGGAGCTCTGCCGCTCGGTTGCCGCCGAGTTCGAGCCGCGCGCCGAGGCCTGTGACGTGCGCCTCGAGGTGAGCGCCCCCCGTTCGTCCTGGGCGAACGCCGACCCGGGCAGCGCCGCACGCGTGCTTCGGCTGCTGCTCGACAACGCGCTGCGCTTCGCCCCGCCGGGGTCGGCGGTGCGGATGGTCGTCTCGCCGGGCGGGAGGCGGCACGAGATCGCGCTGTGCGACGAGGGCGAAGGCGTCCCCCCTGGCGAGGAGGAGCTCATCTTCGAGCGCTTCCGGCGAGCGAGCAGCGCGGGCGCCAAGGGCGGGTTCGGGCTCGGGCTCGCGCTCGGGCGCGAGCTGGCCCGCCAGATGGGCGGCGATCTCCGGCTCGCGGCGAGCGGCCGGGAGACCCGCTTCGCGTTCAGCCTCGAGCCCGCCCCGGCGCAGGACGGCGGCCGCCCCACCGCCGCCCCCGCCGGTGAGGCGCACCGCCTCTAGGCGCTCGCCCGAGGCTCAGCGCACGCTGGCCGGGCGGGGCAGCCTCGAGAGCGCCTGCCGGTAGCGGCTCATCGTCGAGCGGCGGAAGTCGCCGTGGGTCTGGCCGCGCAGCGCCGCCACGCGCTCGCGGTGGTAGGGACTCGAGAGGCTCTCGTTGTGGCCGATGACGTCGCGGGTCGTGATGTTGAGGCGCCCCTGTAGCCAGCGGGTGAGGAGCAGCGAGCTTCGCCGCTGGCGGCGGTCGGCCATCACCTGGGCGTCGCTTCGGCCGACGTGCTCGATCCCTACCGCCGTCCAGTTGAGCCCGACCGTGTGGCGGCACATCAGGTGAAGCGAGACGAGCTGGTAGATCGTGCCGTCGCGGTCGACGACGAAGTGGGCGCAGGTCGCCGGCAGCTCGTGCAGCTCCTGGTCGGGGACGTCCTGGGCGAACTCGCTGAACGCCGACGCGAAGCTGTCGCCGTCGGTGTAGTGCTCGACGATCACGTGCGGGTTCGTCAGTCGGTAGTCGTGGATGCCGTAGTGGCGGAGCGCATAGCGGCGCATCTCCTCCCGCCTGGCCGCCCCGTAGGGGATGGGGCGCCAGTGGATCCGGGGCGGGGCCACCGCCCTCGCCAGGGCGAGCACCGCCCCGGCGTGGC
>DASQXU010000388.1:0-3134 GCA_035639555.1 Thermoleophilaceae bacterium | reverse complement strand
GAGAGCCAATCAGCCCCCCACCCCCACCGCCCCGCCGTCGTCGAGTGGCTGAAGTCGAGGCACGCGCGCGCCGACCCGGCCGCCTGCCTGCGGCAAGCCGGCGCCACCCAGGCCGGCCCCGGCGTGCGCGGCTTGTGGTCGGCCGAGCTGGACTCGAACCCGGCGGAGGACCTCACCGTCATCCGCAAGATCGACGCCCGCACGGCAAGCGAGGTGGCCGCGAACTTTGGCTACGCGGACTCCGACACCTACGCCGCCTCGGCCGGCCGCTACTTGGTGACCGGGCGGAATGCGAGGGCGAAGGCCGTCGAGCGAGTGACCGCATGTCTGGCGGGGCGGCGATGACGACGCCGCGCGGGCCCATCGCGTCGTGCCCATCGCACGCGGTCGGTGGGCTCGCACGCGCCGGCTCGAAGCGGTTAGAAGGCGGCCGCTCCGGGCAGATTGGCGGTGTCCGACCACGTGCCGCTAGGGAAGGAACCGTGTGCCCCCGGGGACGAATTCCCTGCAAAGCCGCGGTTTCGAGGCTCGTGGAGGGCTCTGCGCGCCACCAGATGCGCCAGTCCAGCGACGCGCGTACAACTAATCGCCCAGGGCTCGCAGTGGCCGACCTCCCTCGAGGCGTTGGAGGTACCCGTCGATCCGCTCGCGCGCCTCCTCCTCGCCCCCGGGCATCAAATGGCCGTACTGATCGAACGTGATCGCGATCGTGCTGTGCCCCATGATCTGCGACAGCGCCTTGGCGTTCACCCCGGCGGCAATCATCAGGCTCGCGAAGGTGTGACGGGCCTCGTGCAGCCCGATCGGCTCGAGCCCGGCCTCACGCCAGCTGCGGAGCGCCCGCCGGCGCACCGTGGTCGGCTCGAAGGGTCGCTCGGCCGTGACGCCGAACACCAGTGCTTCGCCGCACCGCCGGGTGGCAAGCCGGTGGGCGAGGAGGATCGGCGTTAGGCGAGCGATCAGCGGCACCGTGCGCCGCGCGGCCCGGCTCTTGCCCACCTGCTCACCTTGTTGGTCGTCCCAGCCGCGTTCGACTCGGATCACCCGCTGCTCGAGGTCGACATCCGGCCAGCGCAGCGCCCGAAGCTCGCCGCGGCGGAGACCAGCGTAGAGCGCGGTGGCCCAGAGGGCGCGGTCCTCCTCGGGGAGGGCCTCGAGCAGCGCTCGGGCCTCGTCAGGGCTCGCGATCCGCTCGCGCCGACCGGTCGGGCGCCGAAGCTCGAGGCCCCGGGTCGGATCGACCGCCACCAGGTCGCGCCTGATCGCCCGCCGGTAGATCACTCGGAGCGGGTCGAGCGCGTTCTGGACGGTCGAGGCGGCCGCCCCCGCGGCGGTCAGCCGGTCGGCGAGCTCCTGCACGTCGGCCCGCCTCACGTCGGAGAGTCGAACGTCACCGAGTTCTGGCAGCACATGTCGCCGGAGCGCGATCTCGTAGACCCGGATCGCCGCCGGCTTGTAGCGGGCGCCCGAACGGGTCGGGATAGATCCCTCGCGCATGCCATGGATCAGCTCCTCGGCCGCCTGGGCGACCGTGACGGGAGCCGGACTACGAAGCCGACCGCGGCTCGCGGCTGCGAGCGCGTCGGAGCGCCAGGACTTGGCCGCAGCCTGAGTCGGGAAGCTCTTTCGGAGCTTGCGCTTCTCGCGCTTCAAGTAGACCCACGCCTCATACGACGGCTTGCAGTTGCAGCGTCCGCCTTCGCGGCTTCGGCACTTACGAGCGTGGCGGGTGCGGATACCCTCAGCCATCTACCTCCGTCTCCTCGCGCGGTCGATCGCATCGCCCAGCTCGCGCCTGCGGCGCTCCCTTCGCGCGTCGGCGTCGCCTTCCATCAGGTAGCGCTCTACATCGTCGAGGCCCATATAGCCAGGGTCACCAGCGACGACCGCATTGGTGTAGGGCTCGACGACGTACCAGCGCCCGTAGTCGAGGCGCGAGGGTCGCGGACTCGAGATTTCATCAGTCGCAGGCCCTGGCGCTTCGCCATTCGGCGTAGGCGGGTCTCGCGGGTCTTCTCGGCCTCAGTGGTCATGTCCCGCGGCGTAGCTTGGCGTGTCTCCCGAAGGTAGCGCGTAGCGCCGCGGTACGCGCTCTGCAACGCGGGATTGAATCCGGTCGGGCGATCGGGGGGCCGAAGGCAGCCGGGGTTCTAGGTCGCCCCCAGCCTCGTTACTTTCAGCGGCGGTTCGGCTCAGCGGCGAGGGGAAGCGCGGCAGCCTCCACCAGTCGAGTGGCGACCGGTGCAGCCGGTGAGGCAGGTCTCGCGCAGGAGCACTTCGCTGTCGTCTCCTAGCGGAAGCCGCCGCCGCGACGAAGTGGCGCCGCGTGGACCCCTTGCTTGCTCTCTGAGTCCGCAGCGGCCGTTCCTGGACGCTTCCCTCCGAGTGAGTTACCCGAGCGGGCAGCACACCCCCGGCGACCAGGGTCGCCGGGGGTGTGCATCGCTCAGTCGTTTAGCGGGACCTGGCGAAGAGCTGGCCGCGCACCGCCCCGTTCGGGAACGCCGTGGTGTGGACGTTCGCGTAGTAGCGGTGCGGGTGGCTCAGGATCGCTCGAGCGAGCGCCGGATCGACGGTGACGCAGCCGCTCGACGCTCCGGGATTGCCGGTCGACGGCGGCGTGAGCGGCACCACGATCGGACCGTTCTGGTTCGGCCGTCCCCGGTGGATGTGCGCGGCGGTCGGGTGGTCGATGTTCTTGACCGTGATGCCGAAGCAGAGCTTGCTTCCCTTCACGAGCGCGGTGAAGGAGCCGCGCCCGTTCGGGTCCCCGGCGCCCCGCTGCCCGTTCGGGCCGACCTCGTTGCGTCCGCTGAGCACGGCGAAGAGCACACGCTTCTCGAGGTTCGGCTTGGTCCCGTGGTCCCCGAAGGGCTTGCCGACGGCGATCGCCCCGGCCGCGAGTACGGCGACAAGGACGGCTACGGCGATCGCAACGATCGTGCGAGCTCGCATATCAACCTCCTCCCGTGGGTGTCGGGGCTCATAACCCAGGAAGCGGACGTGGGTTGCGGCACCGTGCTCTGGCATCGACCGCATTTGGAGCGGATCACGTACGCGGCCAAGCTGCGCGACGAGATAAAGGCGATGCGCCGCGAGCTGGATGAGCTCCAAGCCGGCGCCTGACCGCCGGC
>DASQXU010000387.1:0-3445 GCA_035639555.1 Thermoleophilaceae bacterium | reverse complement strand
TCTCACCACACATGGCGAGGGGCCGCACCGCCGCTTGCTGGCGCTCCTACCCGTGCACCCCTCGCTTAAGCAATCTGCGTTTGCGCGGGCATCACGGGGCCATCGGGGCCCGATCAGGCTAGGCGCGCGGCGAGACGGCGGCGGTCAGGTGAGCAATGGCCTCGATCGTGAGCATCGGGTTGACGTCCGAGGCGGTGGATAAGCTTTATCCATCGCTGCGTCGCCTCGGCCGCCGGGGTGGCCCGCCATGGCCCCCCGCCCCGACGATCTCACGGCCCGCGAGCGGCAGATCGCCGAGCTCGTGAGCCACGGACAGACAAATCGCCAAATCGCCGCTCGGCTATACCGCAGCGAGAAGACGATCGAGGCGCACCTCTCGAAGCTCTACGCCAAGCTGGGCGTCCCCTCCCGCGCGGCGATGGTGGCCCAGCTCGGGGAGCTCGATCGCGACTCCGAGGCGCCGCGGCCGGGCGTGGCGTAGCCCGTCGAGATGGACGTCCGCTCGTTCCTCGCCGTCCTGCTCGCCGGGTTGCTGACCGGAAGCGAGCTGACCTCCTGGGGCATCGTCCACCCCACCCTCTGGAAGCTCGACCACCGGTCGCAGATGCGCGCCGAGAAACTCATCTACCGCCGGTTCGCCAGCATCGATCCCTTCCTCATGACCGCCACCGTGATCGCGTGCTTCGTCGCGGCCGGAGGTCTCGACGGGAGCTCGGCCACGCTCGCCCTCGTCGCCGGCGCCTGCTACGCCGCCATGCTCGGAATCACCCTCCTCGGCAACATGCCGATCAACGTGCGCGTGTTTCGCTGGGACGAGGAGCGCGGGGACCCGAACGAGTGGCGGCGGCTGCGACGGCGCTGGGACCGGCTTCACTCGGTGCGAATCGTGCTGGACAGCGCCGGGTTCGTGCTCATCGCGCTGGCCGCGGTTGGGCTCTAGCGATGGTGAGCGCCCGGAGCCGGGCGGGTATCTCAGCATCGGTGTCCAAGCGCGTTGGGGGTGGTCGCAGTGGCCGGGAACGTGAGTGAGCGGGAGTCCCGACAGGTCGCCGAGGCCGCGCGCGAGCGCGAGTGGAGGCTGCCGAGCTTCGGTCGGGAGCTCTACCTGGGCGACTTCCGCCTCGATCTCATCCACCCGCAGCCGCCACTCGAGCGCGAGGCGGTGGAGAGGGGGGAGCGCTTTCTCGACCGGCTTCGAAGCTTCCTCGAGGAGCGGGTAGACCCGGCGGCGATAGAGCGCGACGCGAAGGTTCCGGACGAGGTGGTCGAGGGGCTCAAGGGGCTCGGCGCCATGGGGATGAAGGTGCCCGAGCGCTACGGCGGGCTCGGTCTCTCGCAGGTCTACTACAACCGCGCGCTCACGCTCGGGGCGTCCTGCCACCCGGCGATCTCGACGCTCCTCTCGGCGCACCAGTCGATCGGCGTGGCCGAGCCCCTGCTCCTGTTCGGCTCGGAGGAGCAGAAGCGCGAGTGGCTCCCGAGGGTCTCGAGCACGCACATTTCGGCATTCCTCCTGACCGAGCCCGACGTTGGCTCCGACCCCGCCGGCCTCGCAACCACCGCCACTCCCACCGGCGACGGCTATCGGATCAGCGGGCGCAAGCTGTGGGCCACCAACGGCGTGATCGCGGACGTGGTCGTGGTGATGGCCAAGGCGCCGGGGGGAGAAGGCCACCCGGGCGGGATCAGCGCGTTCGTCCTGCCCTACGACCAGGCGGGGGTGAAGGTCGAGCACCGCAACCAGTTCATGGGCCTCCGGGGGATCGAGAACTCGGTGACCCGCCTGGACGAGGTCTTCGTGCCGAACGAGAACCTCATCGGGCGCGAGGGCGAGGGGCTCAAGATCGCCCTGACGACGCTCAACACCGGCCGCCTGGCGCTCCCGGCGATCTGCCTCGGCACCGCGAAGTGGGCGCTCAGGGTGGCCCGCGAGTGGGCGGGCGAGCGGGTGCAGTGGGGTCAGCCGATCGGCAAGCACGAAGCCGTCGCCCACAAGCTCGCGTTCATCGCCGCGAGCGTGTTCGGCCTCGAGGCGATGCTCGACGTGGCCAGCCGCCTTGCCGACGCGGGGAAGCAGGACATCCGCATCGAGGCGGCTATCGCCAAGCTCTACGGCTCCGAGCTGGGGTGGCGGATCGTCGACGACCTCGTGCAGATCCGCGGGGGCCGCGGCTACGAGACGGCGCAGTCGCTCGCCGCCCGCGGCGAGAAGCCGGTCCCCGCCGAGCAGGCCCTGCGCGACATGCGGATCAACCGCATCTTCGAGGGCTCGACCGAGATCATGCACCTGCTGATCGCCCGGGAGGCGGTGGACCAGCACCTGCAGGTCGCGGGCGACCTCCTCGAGCCGGAGGTCGAGCTTCGCGACAGGGTCAAGGCCGGGCTCGGCGCCGGCGCCTTCTACGCGAGATGGCTACCGGGACTGGTGGTCGGCGAAGGACAGCGGCCGGGCTCCTACGAGGAGTTCGCAGAGCTGGCGACTCACCTGCGCTTCGTCGAGCGGAGCTCGCGCAAGCTCGCTCGCTCTACCTTCTACGGGATCGGCCGCTGGCAGGCGGCGCTCGAGAAGAGGGAGGCGTTCCTCGGACGGGTCGTCGACATCGGCGCCGAGCTGTTCGCGATCGCATCCGCGTGCGTCTATGCCAGGGGGGTTGCGGCCGACCAGCCGGGGGGAGGGGGTGAGGCCCGCGAGCTCGCCGACCTCTTCTGCCGCCAGGCCCGTCGGCGGGTGGAGGCGTTGTTCCACGGCCTGTGGGCCAACGACGACCGCGCCGACTACGACGCCGGGCAGCGAATCCTCGACGGTCGCTACCGGTGGCTCGAGGAGGGAGTCATCGACCCCTCGGGCGAAGGCCCGATGATCGGCGCCCAGCCCGAGTCCGTCGAGCAGGCTCCGCCGGCCGAGCCCGGCGAGGAGGAGGCGCCCGCGGCCTCCGCCAAGGCGCAGTAGCGCCCCTCAGATCACTCGATCCGCTGGCCGATGCCGAGGAGGTTGCCTTCGCTGTCCCGAAACCAGGCGGCCCTCTCTCCGACGCCGCCCTTGCTCGGGTAGTTGCCCTCGACCGCGGCGATCCCATCGACGGTCCGGAGCCCCGGAACGTCGACCTCCTCGAACACCACCCCGCGCTCGCGGAGCTCCCGGACCGTCGCCTCGATGTCGTCGACCTCCCACCCCATCTGCGTGTGCTCGCCCGAGGGGGCGCCGGCCGACTGGAACAGGGCGAACTCGCCGCGCCGGCAGCGGTAGCGAAGCCCGCCCGGCCGCTCCTCGACCGGGTCCAGGCCGAGCTTCTCGGCATAGAAGCGCCGCCCACGCTCCAGGTCCTGGGCCGGAAGCCTCGTCGCCACCTCGCCGCGCTCGAGCGCCATTCCTCTCGCCTCCAGTTCCCGCAGGAGCGTCCTCCCATAGGACCGGCAACGCTCGCAAAGCTCATCGGTGGCGTCT
>DASQXU010000386.1:0-14108 GCA_035639555.1 Thermoleophilaceae bacterium | reverse complement strand
GGCCGCAGCGGCCGCCCTACTGAGGAGGCACGATGAGCAAACTTAGGTGTCACATCTCGATCTCGCTGGACGGTTTCGTCGCCGGCCCGAACCAGAGCGAGGAGAACCCGCTCGGCGAGGGTGGGGAGCGACTGCATAACTGGGCCGTTTCGCTGGCCGCCTGGCGCGAGTCGCATGACAAGCAGGGCGGCGAGGTAAACGAGAGCACGCGGATCATGGAGGAGACGCTCGAGAACGTCGGCGCCGGCGTGATGGGCCGCAACATGTTCGGGCCTCCCGGCGGCGGGGACTGGGGGGACGAAGAGTGGAAGGGCTGGTGGGGGGACGACCCGCCGTACCACAACGACGTGTTCATCCTCACCCATCACCCGCGCGAGCCGGTCGAGATGGAGGGGGGCACGACGTTCCACTTCGTCACCGACGGGATCGAGCGGGCACTCGAGCGGGCGAAAGAGTCCGCGGACGGTCAGGACGTCCGGCTCTGGGGCGGCGCCGAGGTCGCCCAGCAGTACCTGGCGACAGGGCTCCTGGACGAGCTCGAGCTTCACGTCGTTCCGGTGCTGCTCGGCGACGGTGCACGCTTGTTGGAGAACCTCGGGGCCGCGGAGGTGGAGCTGGAGCAGCTCCGGGCGGTCGAGGCGCCTGGCGTGGCGCACCTCAAGTACAGGGTGGTGACGTGAACCGGGTCGTCTCCGACCCACCCGCGGCCCCTCAGCTCATCCTGATCCGATCGTCGGCCCCTGCTTTCGGCCCGGCTTTCGCGCGCCGCGCTACCGCTTTCGGCTGGAGGCGAGAGTCCTTGGAGCGGCACTGCCAGACGCTTGCCGTGGACGAGCAGCAGGCGTGTCGGCTGTCGCTCGCGCCGCAACTCCTCTTCGACGAAAGCAGTCGCGGCCTCCCCCGGTCGTGCGTGAAGGCAAACGCCAACGGGACAACCCAGCGCTGCGACAGCCCGTGCTCGCGTCGGGCACGAAGCGCTGCGGCTACGTGTGTGTAGGGCGGAGGCCAGCGATCGAGGTGTGGCTCCAAGCCCGGGGTCTGACCGCAAGACCGCGTAGGGTTGCCGGCGCGGGGCCCTGGGCTTGCCCGGACGGCCGCGAGAACTTACCGGGCCCGGAACCGTTTTGAAAGGGCTGATCGTGGTTTTAGGCTCACCCCAGCTGAACGCCCCCGCGGGGAGGTCTTAGACGCTGAGAAGGGCAGGTCGGATGGATGCACGCTACGTCAGGCCGGGATCGACCGCTGTTGTCGAGGGGGTGGCGGGCAGGCACCGTCTGTGGTCGACCCTTGTGCGCCGCGCCGCGCCGACGCTCGCCACGCTCGTCCTGGCCACCTTCGTGCTCGCCGCCCCCGCCGACGCCTTCGTCTACTGGGCGAACTCCGGCACCAACTCGATAGGGCGGGCCAACCTCGACGGCACGGGCGCCGACCAGAGCTTCATCACCGGCGCCTCGCTCCCCTCCGGGGTGGCGGTCGACGCCGGCCACGTCTACTGGACCGACGCCTTCACCGGCGCGATCGGGCGGGCGAACCTGGACGGCACCGGCGCCAACCAGAGCTTCATCACCGGCGCCAACGCCCCCGACGGCGTGGCCGTCGACGGCGCCCACGTCTACTGGGCGAATCGCGCCACGATCGGGCGGGCCAACCTCGACGGCACGGGCGCCAGCCAGAACTTCATCCCCGGCGCCCTCAACCCGTCCGGCGTGGCGGTCGACGGCGCCCACGTCTACTGGGCGAACGTCAACACCGGCACCATCGGGCGCGCCAACCTCGACGGCACCGACGTCAACCAGAACTTCATCACCGGCGCCAACGCCCCCGCCGGGGTGGCGGTCGACGGCGCCCACCTCTACTGGACGAACTTCACCGGCACCGGCGGCGCGATCGGGCGGGCCAACCTCGACGGCACGGGCGTCGACCAGAGCTTCATCAACACCACCGTCGGGACTATCTACTTCGTCGAGCCGTTTGGCGTGGCGGTCGACGGCGCCCACATCTACTGGACGACCCCGGCCGCCGTAGTTGGACGCGCCAACCTGGACGGCACGGGCGTCGACCACAGCTTCATCGCCACCGCCTCCGGCGCCCCCCTGGGGGTGGCGGTCGACGGCGCCCACGTCTACTGGACGAACTTCACCACCGGCACGATCGGGCGGGCCAATCTCGACGGCACCGGCGTCGACCAGAGCTTCATCACCGGTGCCAGCCGCCCCGGCGGGGTGGCCGTCGACGCGTTGCTCGCGCCCCGCTGCGCCGGCCGGCCCGCCACCATGGTCGGGACCGCCCGCCCGGACCGGCTCGCGGGCACCCGCGCCCCCGACGTCATCGTCGGCGGTACGGGCAACGACCGGATCCGCGGCCGTGGCGGCGACGACCTGATCTGCGCCGGCCCGGGGAACGACCGCGTCGCCGGAGGCCGGGGCAACGACCGCCTCCACGGGGGGCCGGGCCGCGATCTCCTGCGGGGAGGCCGGGGCCACGACCGGCTCTCCGGGGGTCGCGGCAGCGACCGCCTCTTCGGGGGGCCGGGGCGCGATGTCCTCGTCGGCGGCCCGGGCCGGGACCTTCTTGTTGGGGGGCCCGGCCGAGATCGGCTGATCGGTGGCTCGGGCCGCGACGAGCTACGGCCTGAGCGCACGGTCGCCCGGCCGTGACGGGGGCTCACCGCGGGTGTGTCCGGCCCCCGGAGGGCTGGGCGGTCGCGAGCATCGAGCTTGCGGTCGCCGAACGCAACCAGGACGGCACCATTCCCAGCTCTCGGCGCGACACGGCGCCCGGTCGCCAGAGAGCAAAGGCTGTGGCCCACCGGGGCTGGCGTGGCCGGACGGCTGCGGCTATGGTCGCGGCGCGGACTGTTGGCGGAGTCGAGGAGGGTAATGGGCGTGCGTGGCCGGTTGGCGTTGGTGGCGACGGCGGCGGTGCTGGCCTGCTGGGGGTGGGCGACGCCGGCCGACGCCTTCGTCTACTGGGCGAACTTCCGCACCGGCACGATCGGGCGGGCGAACCTGGACGGCACGGGCGCCAACCAAAGCTTCATCACCGGCGCCGGCACCCCCGCCGGGGTCGCAGTCGACCGCGACCACATCTACTGGACGAACCAGGACGAGAATGTCGGCTGGCCGATCGGGTTCGCCAGGCTCGGCGGCACGGCCGTCTTCCCGAACTTCGTCACCAGCGCTCACGCCACCGGCGACGGAGTGGCGGTCGATCTCAACTTCATCTACTGGACGGGCTTCAGCATGATCGAGCTCGCACCAAAGGGCACCGGCACGCCCATCGCGCCGTTCTTCATCCAAGGCGCCAACCAGCCCGAAGGGCTGGCGGTCGACGGCGCCCACATCTACTGGGCAAACCAGGGGGCCAACGCGATCGGGCGGGCCAACCTCGACGGCTCAGGCGTCAACCAGGGCTTCATCACCGGCGCCAGCCGGCCAGAAGGGGTGGCGGTCGACGGCGCCCACATCTACTGGGCAAACCAGGGCGCCAACGCGATCGGGCGGGCCAACCTCGACGGCAGCGGCGTCGACCAGGGGTTCATCACCGGTGCCCACTTCCCGGTCGGAGTGGCGGTCGACGCGCTGGTCGGCAGCCGCTGCGCCGGCCGGGCCGCCACTATCGTCGGCACCGCCCGCCGCGACAGGCTCGCCGGCACGCGTCGGTCCGACGTCATCGTCGGGGGCGCGGGCAACGACCGCATCCGGGGGGGCGGCGGCGGCGATCTGATCTGCGCCGGCTCCGGCAACGATCGGGTCGCCGGCAGCGGGGGAAACGACCGCCTCTTGGGCGGCCCCGGCCGCGACCTCCTGCGGGGAGGGCGGGGCGACGACCGGCTCTCGGGCGGGGGCGGCAACGACCGCCTCTTCGGCGGCTCCGGCCGCGACGTCCTCCTCGGCCGGGCTGGCCGGGACCTGCTCGTCGGCGGGTCCGGCCGGGATCGGCTGATCGGCGGCCCCGGCCGCGACGAGCTACGGCCCTGACCCCACGCGCGCCCGGCCCAGCGCGAGGGCTCACCGCAGGTGTCGGGCCCCCGAGGGGCGGCGGTCGCCGAGCATCGAGCTGGCGGTCGCCGGACCCAGCCAGGACGGCAGGTCCCGAGCTCTCGACCGGACCTGGCGGGAAGCCCCACGCGGGCGCCGCCAGAGCGGCCGGCCCATCCGCGCTGCTCGCCGGCTCGGGGAGCTCGCCCAACCAAAGAGGGAGCCCGAGACGGCGAGCCTGCCGGTCGCGCTGGGATGAGCGCGGACTCTGGCTGTCAGCCGCTCCGGCCGGCGCCACAGCTCGGCCTCGGCCCTGGCCTTAGTCAGCCCGTCGCGCGAGCCGGGACTGCGCTTGCGCCCGAGCGCCCGCTTGACCCGCTTCCCCTGACCCGCCAGAGGCCATATGAGGTCTCGGCCCGCCCGCGTCCGGACGCGCGATCAGCGACCCCCTGCCGTAGCTTCGCCTCCCGATCTCAGCAGCGATCCCGCCTGCCGACCGCCGGCCTGCTCAGCGGGCGAGCGTTGAGCGCCCGTGCTCGAGCTGCTCGATCAGCCGGGCGATCGCCTCTTCGCGGAAGCGCCGGTAGCGCCCGAGCGCCACGGTGGGGATCAGGCCTCGGCGGGACTGCTCGTAGACCCAGGACTTCGGCACCCCGAGCATCGAGGCGACCTCGGCTGCGGTGAGAAGACGCGTGCTCATGCCATCGATGCTGAGCCGCCCGAGGACGGAGCGAGCCCACCGCCCCGCGAAATTTGAACCAAATCTGAACCACGGCGCTCCCCTCGCACCGGGCCCTTCACGCGAAAAGGCCCATATTGCGGGCCTTTCTGAGTAGCGGGGGCGGGATTCGAACCCGCGACCTTCGGGTTATGAGCCCGACGAGCTACCTGACTGCTCCACCCCGCGTCGCGGCTATGAGGCTACCAACCGCTTGGCGAGCGTCAACCCGGTGCAGGGCGGGTCCGCCCGTAGGTCGGCCGGACGCTCTGCCGCACGCCGCCGGTCCCGGAGCCTCAGCGCGCCCTACGATGGCGCCGCCGTGCGCGTCGCCGTCGTCGACCTCGGGACGAACTCCACCCGCCTGTTGGTGGCCGAGGTCGTCGACGGCCACCTGAGCGAGCTCGCGCGGCGGACTCGGGTCACGCGGCTCGGGGAGGGCGTCGACCGCGGCGGCCGCCTTCTCCCACAGGCGATGGAGCGCGTGTTCGAGGCGCTGGCCGACTATCGACCGGTGATCGACGACCTGCAGGCCGAGCATGTGGTGGCGGTCGCCACCAGCGCGGTGCGCGACGCTGCGAACCGGGACGAGCTACTCGCTGCCATCGAGCGGCGCTTCGGTATTCGGGGGGCGACGATTGCGGGCGACGAGGAAGCGCGGCTCACGTTTCTCGGCGCTACGGCCGAGCGCGCCGATCGCGATACCGAGACGCTGGTGTTCGACATCGGCGGCGGGAGCACCGAGTACGTGGTCGGCCGTCCCGGCTCGCCGCCTGGCTTCCAGGTCTCGACCCCGCTGGGCTCGGTGCGTCACACGGAGCGCCACCTGCGCGAGGATCCGCCGCCGCCCGACCAGGTGGAGGAGCTCGCCGCCGAATGCTCCCGGGTGATCCGCGAGGAGGTCCCCGAGGGGGTCCGCCGCGCGGTGTCGGCCGGGATCGCCGTGGCCGGCACCGCGACCTCGCTAGCCGCGATCGACCAGCAGCTCGAACCGTACGACCCGGCCCGCGTCCACGGCTATCCGCTCCGGATGCCGGCGTGCCGGCGGATGCTCGCGATGCTCGCCGCCCTCCCGGTCGGGAGGCGCCGGCGGGTAACCGGCCTGCATCCCGACCGAGCGCCCACGATCGTCGCCGGTGCGGTGATCCTGGTCGAGTCGATGCGTGCCTTCGAGCTCGACGCCGTCGAGGCGAGCGAGGCGGACATCCTCCACGGCGCCGCACTGGAGGCTGCGGATGAGGGGGGCGGCCAAATCGGGGGTTAGCCGAGCGAAGAGCGGTGCTAACGCCCCCGTAACGCGACCGGTAGCGCCCGCTCCCCCCGTGGTTTATGATTGCTCGGCTGGGCGCCACCAGCGCCCGGTACATAGGTTCGGGCGAAGCCGCATCGTATCGGCGCCTCCCGCCGCCCGAACCGCCAGGCCCTTTCATGGCACGTACCCCTGCCCGTCCTGATAGGGCCGTTACGAAACCGCCCGCACGACGCGGGCGGTTTCGGCTTCCTCGGTGAGCTCAGGCGCAACTGACAGGACCCTGGCCACGGCGCTGACGCGTTATCGCACGTTGTGCTCCGGCCAGCGGAGCCCGTGGGCGGCGGAGCGGCGGGAACGTCGAGCTCGCCCCGGTGCGCCAGGCCGCGCGGGACGCCGACCGGCGACTCCCGTGGGCGCGCGCCGCCGTGCCCTGGAGCCGGATGCCGGACGCGCGGGTGATCGCGGCCCGGCTCGGCCCCGACGCGCTCGGCGGGGACGGGTGCGGGCTCGCGCTGCCTGATCGTGCCCGACCCCGAGGGGCCCGGCCGGCGCGCCCTCGTCGAGCGCGCACTGCGGGGGGCTCCGGCCGCCGCCGGACGTTCGGTTTTCCACGCGGACGCGCAGCGCTCGCTCGACTGGGCCCGCGAAGCCCTCGACCTCGCCCGCCGCGGGGTGATCGAAGGCTGCGCGCTCGTGGACGCCTCGGAGCACCCGGTCGCTGGCCCTCGCCGTTTCGGACGCTCTCTTGGCGTTGCGCGATATCGGCGTCCGCGCTGACGTTGGGGCAGCGAGCGGAAGCGCAGCGATTCCGCCGGCCGGGAGGCGAGAGAGGAAGCGCCTAGGCCAGGTTGGTCCGGCGGGGGTAGGCGACGCTCGGGTCGGTGAGCACGTTCACGAGCGCCGGCTTGCCGGAGGCGAACGCGCGCTCGAGCGCCCCGCGCAGCTCGGCCGGGCGCTCCACCAGCTCGCCGTGCCCGCCGAGCGCCCGCACCACCTCGTCGTAGCGGCAGCCGGGCTGCAGGTCGGCGGCGACCGAGTATCCGTAGAGGAACTGCATCGGGTGCTTCTCGAGCGCCCAGATGCCGTTGTTTCCCATGACCGCGACGACCGGCACGCGGTGGCGCACCAGGGTGTCGAACTCGAGGCCGGAGAAGCCGAACGCCCCATCGCCGACCAGCAGCAGGACCTGCCGCTCGGGCCGAGCGAGCTTGGCCGCGAGGGCATAGCCGGGCCCCGCCCCCAGGCAGCCGAACGGCCCCGGGTCGAGCCAGGTTCCGGGCTCGTAGGTCTCGACCACCCGACCGGCGTAGGAGACGAAGTCGCCGCCGTCGCCGACGACGACCGCGTCGCGATCCAGCACCTGCCGGAGCTCGTGGTAGACCCGCAGCGGATGGAGCGGCGCCCGCTCGTCGCCGAGCTCGGGCTGCTCGGCGGCGCGCCGCTCGTTCTCGACCCCCTGGAGCTCCGTGAGCCATTCGCGCTGGCCGGGTCTCGCGCCTTCGCGCAGAGCCTCGAGGGTGGCCGGGAGCCCGCCGTAGAGCTCGACCGCCGGCTTGCGTGGGTGCGGCTGGCCGGGAGGCGCGGTCGAAATGACCACGACGCTCGTCTGCTCGCCAAAGGCCTCGCCGAACCCGAGCCTGAAGTCCATCGGCACCCCGACCACGAGCGCCACGTCAGCACCCTTCAGCGCGGTCGAGCGGGCGCGCGAGAAGAACAGCGGGTGGTCGGCGGGCAGGCAGCCGCGGGCCAGCCCGTTGAGGAAGACCGGGGCCTGGAGATCCTCGGACAGGGCGCGGAGGGCGTGCTCGCCGTGCCCCCAGTAGAGGCCGGTGCCGGCCATCACCACCGGGCGGGAGGCGGCGCGAAGCAGTTCGAGGGCGCGCTCGAGCGCGGCGCCGTCGGCGGCCGGCACGGCGGCCGGGTCGGGGAGCGCCGCCGGGTCGTCGAGCGGGACGTCGGCCTCCATGAACACCTGGTCGAGCGGGAAGTCGAAGAACGCCGGGCCGGTCGGGGGCTCCAGGGTGGCCCGGAGGGCGCGGTCGACCAGGCCGGGGATGGCGGCAGTGTGCTCGGCGGTGCCCGCGAGCTTCGTGACCGGGGCGACGAACGGTACGTGGTCGATCTCCTGCAGCGACCCCTGACCCCAGCGGAAGGTGGGCGCCCGGCCGCCGAGCACGAGCATTGGCGAGCCGTTCTGCAACGCGGAGGCCATCGCGCTCATGCCGTTCGTCACTCCGGGGCCGGCGGTGAGGGCGCAGACGCCGGGCTCACGAGTGACCTTGGCCCACCCCTCGGCGGCGAACGCGGCCGACTGCTCGTGCCGGACGTCGACCAGATCGATGCCCTCGGCCCGGCAGCCGTCGAAGATCGAGAACAGGTGACCGCCGGAGAGAGTGAACAGCTTCGAGACCCCGTGGGCCCGCAGCCGCGCGGCGAGCAGCCGGCCGCCGTGGGCGCCCGCCCTCGGTCCCGCGTCGGGCTGGGCGTGCGCCTCGGTCGCCATGGCGGCGCGAGCGTAGCGGATGGGCGTGCCCGGCATTCGCTATACAGCCCGTGCCCATGGCCGGCGCGCTCGACGGCGACTTCGACGGCAGCTTCCCGTTCCAGGCGCGCTATCTCCGGGCGGGGGACGTCCGAATCCACTACGTGGACGAGGGACCGCGCGACGCTCCGCCGCTGCTCATGCTTCACGGCAACGGCACCTGGAGCTACATGTACCGGCGGCCGATCGCCCACCTCTCGGGCCGCGGCTGGCGCTGCGTGGCCTTCGACCACATGGGCTTCGGTCGCTCAGACAAGCCGCCGTACTTGAGCCGCTACCGGCTGCGCGCCCACATCGAGAACGCGCTGCACCTGATCGACGAGCTCGACCTGCGGGACTTCGTCCTCGTGGTGCACGACTGGGGCGGCCCGATCGGCCTTGGGGCGGCGCTCGAGCGCCGCGAGCGCATTCGCGGTGTCGTGGCCCTCAATACCTGGGCCTGGGAGCTGCCGAGCTTCCTCCCCCCTTTCCTGCGGGAGTTTCGGGCCGAGGGCCTCGGCGAGATCCTCACCCTGGCGGGCAACCTGTTCGTCGAGGCCATCCCCGGCGGGATGGCCCGGCGCGAGGTCGACCCGCGGATGATGGACGCCTACCGGGCGCCGTTTCCCGACTACTGGTCGCGGGTGGGGCTGCTCGGCTTCCAGCGCGACATCCCGCTTACCGCCCGCGACCGCAGCGCTCCGGTGATCGCCGAGATCCAACGCCGGCTGCCCGAGCTCGACCTGCCCTTCATGTTCGTTTGGGGCATGCGCGATCGCGTCTTCCAGCCCGTCTTCCTCGACCAGTGGCGCGAGCTCCTGCCTGACGCCCGGGTGGTGGAGGTCGAAGACGCCGCCCACTTCGTCGTCGAGGACCGGCCGGACGCCGTGAGCGAGGCGATCGACGACTTCTTGAGCTCTCTCTAGACGGCGGCCCGGCTTCGAGCGGCCTCTCGGCTCAGCGGTTCGGGTTGGCAGGGAGGGTCCCCTCGCGCCCCTTGGGCGCGGGCACCAGCGGGGCGTGCCCGCGGCGCGGCACCACGAACCGCTTGTGGTCGTAGAGCGACGGCGGCTGCACGAAGCAGGGCGGCGCCTTCAGGTCCGGGGTCGCGCTGGTCGCGTCCTCGGGATTGCGCTTCTCGCCGCCGGCCGGGGAGCAGTCGGCGCTCTCGATCGTGCCAAGCGAGAATGCCCGCTGCAGGGCGTTCGGGGCGAGGTACGCGTTCCCGCGCGTGTAGAACGGCGGCTTGCCCTCAGGGCAGCCGGTGCCGCACGGGGCCTGGCCCCGGGCGTCGACCGCCGCGATCTGCTCCTGGCCGTTGTACGGGGTACCCCAGCGACCGGCGAGGTCGGCGCTGGCGTTCGTGAAGAACCCGGCGACCGTGCTCTGCATGAAGTTGAGGTAGGAGAGGATCGGGTTGAGCTCGGGCAAGAAGGTGTGCAGCCCGGCCACGAGCGGATGGGCGCCGTTGAGGACCCGCGAGAGGTCGGTCAGCCCGCTGCGCGACGCCCGCACGAGCGGTGGGAGGCTGCGGAAGAGGTGTGTGAGGTCGGGGGAGAGATCGCCGAGGTCGCGCACCGTGGGGCCGAGGTCGTTTGCCGGCCCCTTGAGCTGGTTGACCAGCGGGTGGGCGTTGGCAGCGGTTCGCTCGAGCCTGGCAAGGGTGACGCGGGACTCGTCGAGGAAGGTCGGGAAGATGTCGAGGGTCTGGGCGAGCGCGTTCTGCTCCGACTGGGTGGCCTGGAAGGTGTGGTGGGCGTTGACGATCAGCCCGCGCAGCGCCCCCTCTCGCTGGTTGATCGCGCCGAACACCTCGCCCGTGTTGCGCACCAGCCGGCGGACCGCCAGCCCCTGCTCGTCGAGCACCTTGAGCAGCGTCGCGCCGTCGACGGCGAACGGCTCGAGGTTTCCGAACGCGTCGCTCACGTCCCGGCCGCGGCCGTTCTTGATCACGCGGGCGAGCTCGTCGACCCACTGCCGGAACGCGGATCGGGTCGGCTTGTCGAAGGTGCTGAAGATCTCGTCGATCTGGGTGGTCTGCTCGACCTGAGCATTGGGTAGGCGGCCTCCGTCCCCGAGCATTCCGTTGTCCCCCGGTGGCTTCTGGACCTGCGTGCTGGCCAGGTCGCCTCGCTGCCCTCCGCTGGCGCTGCCCGCCGGCGGCTTGTGCCCCGGGGCCAGCTCGACGTAGGTCTCGCCGAGGAGCGTCTTCTGACGCAGGATCGCCCGCGTGTCCTTCGGGATCGGCGCGTAGTGGTGGTTGATCTCGAGCGTCACGAGCGTGCGGGCATCGTTCTTGTCGAGCGACTTGCTCTTGACCTTGCCGATGTTCACTCCGGCCATCCGGACATCGGCCTCGAGGGCGAGGTTCGTCGCCTCCGGGAACGCGACCTTCAGCCGGTACTCCCGCGGCTTGAGCGGGATCGGACCGCCGAACGAGAGCCACAGGAACAGCAGCAGCCCGAAGCAGGACAGGGTGAAGACCACCATCGCCAGGATTCGTCCGATGCTTGGCCGCTGCTTGATCATGGTCCGGAGAGGGAGCAGAGACCGAGGCCGCCGATGACCCCCGCGAGCGCCTGGAGGCTTCCCTGGGAGGCCGGGTTCAGGGCGTCGATGCCGACCGCCGGGGCGGCGGCCTTCGTGCAGGGGACGCCGCCAAGGGTGATCCGCCGGAACGGGCCCTGGCCGTCGGCGGTCCCGAACAGGGTGATGGTGTTCTGGCCGACCCACGTGAGCCAGTAGAGGTAGCCCTCGTTACGTGCGCGCTCCGCCGGAGTGCATGCCCCGCTGGTTTCGCACGCCGTGCTGATGCCCTCGGTGCCCCGGGGGTTGTAGGCGCCGATGTTCAGCGCGCGGTTGAGCTCGTGGAACGAGGTGGTGAGGTCGGGCGCCGCCGAGGAGAGCGAGCTCGCGGCCTTGCCGAGGTTGCGCACGTTCGGCTGGGCGACGCGCGCGAACGGCCGGATCTGGCCGCGGATGATCGGGGTGGCCTCGCGGACGAACGGCAGCACCGCGCGATTGGTGGTCGCGAGCTGCCGGATCGGCGGCCGCAGCGCATTGAGGGCCGGGCTCAGGCGCGCCGAGAGCTGGTTGACCTTGACCAGGGTGCTCTGGGTGGTCCGAAGCGAGCCCGGAAGCTCCGCCACCGCGCTCGAGAGGTTCTGGTTCTCCTGCGCGAACGCCCCGAGGACGGAGTTCGACGCCCGCACCAGCCGTACCAGGTCGCGGTCGTGGCGACCGAGCTCCTGGGTGAGGAGTCCGTAGCGGTTGACGAGCCGCCGCAGGTTGTTGCGGCGCGCGGCGACCGCGCTCGCAACGCGCTTGAGGTCGCGGTGGATCGGCGAGAGCAGTTTGAGGGTCTCCCGCAAGTCGACGGCCCTGCCGTTCAGTCCCTTGCCCCCTCCCGAGATCAGGAGCTGGAGGTAGTCCCGGGTGTCGGCGTCGAGCGCCGAGAGCACCTCGTCCGGGTTGTTCTGGGGGAGGGTGTTCTCGGCCGGGATCGTGCCGCCCGACGAGACCGGCTTCCCGTGCCCCGGATCGACCTCGACGAACATGTCCTGCAGGCCCGTCCGGCTACGCAGCAGCGCGGTGGCGTCCTCGCGGATCAGCCCCTTGTACTTGGGGTCGATCTCGAGCGTGACGAGCGCCCGCCCATCGTGGACCTCGACCTTGCCGATGTCGCCGACCTTGACCCCGGCCACGCGCACGCTCTGTCCCTGGCCCGGCGTGACCGCCTGGGCGTTGGCGAGCGCCACCTTGATCGTCTCCGGCTTGGCCTCGACGAACGGAAAGCGCAGCCGCTCCTGGGAGAGGATGTAGGCGGCGATCCCGATCGCCAGCGCGAACAGCGCAACCACGGCCAGGAAGTCGCCGAGGTGCTTGCGGATCGCGGTGGTCATCGCTTCGCGCGCCCCCCGAGCGCCTTGCGCTGACCGGCCTTGACCACCCTCTCGAGCCTCTGCATCGCTCTCTCGAGCTTCGTGGCGGCGGCGAGCCGGGCCCTCGCGGTGCGCGGTCGGGTGACCCGCGCCGCCGGTCGCATCCGCTCGGCCGGGGTGCGGGCGAGCACCGGGAAGCTCAGGGGCGGCCCCCCGGGCGCATGCAGGTTGGGTAGCTGCTGGGTCTCGCACGGCACGTCGGGCCGGTGCGGTGGCGGCTGGTTTCCGCCGTCGGGCGGCGGACCGGGCCGGACCTTCGGCCCGGGGGGCACCGACGCGGCGTGGAAGAACTGCGAGTTTCCGTCTGAGAGGCGGCTCTCGCCGGCCAGCCCCGGCAACGCGTGCTGGAGCGCCGAGCGCACCGCCTGACCGTTGATCGACGGGAAGTCGGGATCCGGGACCTTGAGGCTGAGGAAGGGGACCAGCACGTTGCTCGTGCAGGCCGAGAGCTGGCGGGTCTCCCCGAGGAGCCCGACCGAGACGGTGTTCAGCCGCACGAGGCTCGGGATGTAGCGCCGCAGCACCGCCGCGGTGCCCCGCAGCTCGGGCTTGCTCACCAGGAGTCGCGTTTGGGTGATGAAGGGCATGGCCGCGGCGATCGTCGGGTTGGACGAGCGGACGCCAGGCAGCGCCTCGCGCGAGAACGCCCGGAGCGTCGGCAGCGCGGCGTTCAGCCTCCGCAGGGCCGGCGTGGCCACCGCCAGGGTGTCCCTGAGGGCCGGCACCGATTGCTCGAGGGGGACGTTCTCACGGGCGAGGGCGGCCGCCGTGATGTTGAAGTTGGTCACGAGCCCCTTGAGCGCCGCCTCGTCCTGGTCGAGCGCGGCGGCCGTCCGCTGCTGGCCGGAGAGCACTCGGGGGAGGTCGTGGGTGCGGTCCTCGCCGAGCGCCGCGTCGTTCGTGAGAGCGCCGTTGCGATAGGCGTCGAGCCAGTACTTGATCGACTGGTCGAAGCCCGCCGCGCCCCCGCCTGCGAGCGCGCTCGAGTACTCCTGGAGCAGGATCTGCAGGTCCCGCCGAGTGTTGGACTGGAGCGCCGCCAGCACGTCGCCGAACTGGACGGGCGCCGCGGTGTGGGTGATCCCGAGCGTGTAGCCCGACCGCGCCGTGGGCGCCGACGGCGAGCCGGGCTGGAGGTCGACGAAGAAGTTGCCCTCGAGGAAGATGCGCGGCCGCACCTTCATCTCGGCGTCCTCGTGGATCGGCAGGCCCTTGCTCTGGATCTGCATCTCGACCTTGGCGCCGTTTTGCTCGGGGAAGGGCTCGACCTTGGTCACCTTGCCGACGTCCACGCCGGCGATCCGGACCGGCGAGTTCTTCTGCAGGTTGTTGGCGTTCTGAAAGACGGCGTTGAGCTTGAACGGGTGCGAGAACGGGTTCGACTTGGTGAAGCCGAAGTAGCTCGCCACCGCGATCACCACGAGCGCGAGCACGCCGGCCTGGAACGGCCGCATGCCTCGCTGTCGGGTGCCCGCCATCGCTAGGGCACGTCCCTCAGGTTGCGGATCCCGAGCTGGCGCGACTTGTAGGTGCCGCCGACCACCACCGGCAGGTTGTTGTCGGTCACCGGGAAGTTGCCCCCGGTCGGGGTGCCGTCGGGGAGCACCCCGGGGCCGTAGCGGTTGCCGGTCGAGAGCGGGCCCTTGATGTAGCCCTTCTGGCCGACCTCGCAGTCGGCGTCGCCGTTGGGCGCGAT
>DASQXU010000385.1:0-2145 GCA_035639555.1 Thermoleophilaceae bacterium | reverse complement strand
TGTACCGCGAGTTGGTAACGAACCGACCCGCCCTCCGCATGACCCAGCGACTGCCCAGCCGGCGAAGGCCACCCTGCTGGTAGCCGTAACCGATGTCGGGCATGCTCGCGGTGTCGAAGCCGCCGACGATCAGCACGGACGGCTTTCGGAGCAGCCAGGCGAGCGTGATCGGCAGGAGCGTGTGCCAGGAGGCGAACCAGCCGAACACGACATCGGCCCGCAGCACCCCGTGCACCACTCGCCACGCCGGCGGCAGGCGGCCGGGTTGGTAGAGGTCGTCGATCGCGTACCGCTCGGCGAGGACCTGCCGGTCGATCGCGACGAAGCTCGCCCTGGTGTTGTGGACGAAGAGGAGCCGGCGCATCAGCCGGCGTCGGCAAGCGGCGCCGGCTCCGGGACACGGCGTTCGACGAACGCGCGGTGCCACTCCGAGAGCTCGAGCAGGCAGTAGAGGACGTTGCCCCAGTGCGCCCGCCGCCGGCGATGCTGGGCGATGAGCAGCGACACCGCCGCGGGGTCGATCAGCTCGGCGAGCGCCGAGCCCCGGGCATAGCGGCGGTTGACCTCCTCCCCGAGCGACTCACGCAGCCAGCGGTCGTAGGGGGTGGCGAAGCCGTGCTTCGGCCGCTCGGTTATCTCGCGCGGGAGCAGCTCGCGCATGGCCCGCCGGTGCAGGGCCTTCCCGCCGCCGGGGCGAACGCGAAGCCGGGCGGGGATGCGCTCGACGAAGCGCATCAGCTCGAGATCGAGGAACGGCACGCGGAGCTCGAGGCCGGCCGCCATCGAGAGCTTGTCGTTGCAGATCAGGATCCCGTCGGGGAGGAACATGCGGGCGTCGAGGTAGAGGGCCTGGTCCAGCAGGTCGCGGCCGGCCACGTCGCCGAGGATCCCCTCGGCGAGGTGGAGGCGCTCGGCCGAGGCCTCGGCGCCGGCGCTTCCGACGAGCCGCGAGCGGAGCGGGTGGTCGCTGATCTCGGCCAGCCGGACGAGGCGCTCGGCGTCGCCCATCTCGCCGAGCAGGTGCGCCGTCCTTCGGGCGCGAGGTGAGCGGCCGAGTGCCGCGGCCGCGGCCTGGAGCGGCCGGGCGAGCGGCGAGGGGACGCGCGCCAGGTGGCGAAGCACCGCCGCGGCCTGGTGGCGCCCGTAGCCCCCGTGGGGCTCGTCGGCCCCCTGCCCGGCCAGGACCACCTTGACCGAGCCGGAGGCAAAGCGCGAGAGCTGGAGCAGCGCCGGGGCGGAGGGAATCCCGCACGGCTCCTCCAGGCGGGGGATGCAGCGGGCGAGCTCGGCCAGATAATCGGTCTCGGCCATCGCGGTGTCGCGGTGGCGGGCGCCGATCGCCCGGGCGCTGGCCGCCGCGTACTCGCGCTCGTCGAGCGTCGAGCCGTGTCCCGGGAAGCCGATCGTGAAGGTGGCCGGAGGCTGCTCCGAGCGCCGGGCCATGGCCGCGACCACGGCCGCCGAGTCCACCCCTCCGGAGAGGAACGCTCCGTAGGGGACGTCGGACATCATCTGCCGGTCGACCGCGTCGGTGAAGCGCTCCGCCAGCTCGTGCGCGAGCTCGCCGGGCTGTGGGTCGGCGATGGTCTCGGCCGGGGGCTCGCGGTAGGTCAGGACGCGGGGCGGGCCTTCGTCGGGGGCGATCAGCAGCGAAGCCGGGGGTAGCTTGCGGACGCCGGCGAACAGCGTGCGTGGGGCGGGGACCATGCGACAGGCCAGGTAGTGGTCGAGCGCGAGCCGGTCGACCTCGGGAGTGACCAGCCCGGCGTCGAGCAGGGCGCCCACCTCGGAGGCGAGGGCGAGTCGGCGGCCGTCGCTCCACCAGTAGAGCGGCTTGACCCCGAACGGGTCCCGGGCCGCGACCAGCCGGCGCTCGCGCTCGTCCCACAGCGCGAAGGCGAAGATCCCGTTCAGCTGGCGTGCGCAGTTCGGCCCGTGCTCCTCGTAGGCGTGCACAACCACCTCGGAGTCGGAGCGGGTCGAGAAGCGGTGCCCGCGGCGCTCGAGCTCCCGGCGCAGCGCCCGGTGGTTGTAGATCTCGCCGTTGACGATCGCCCAGACCGCGCCGTCCTCGGAGCCGAGGGGCTGGTCGCCGCCGGCCACGTCGATGATCGCGAGGCGTGTGTGGACGAGGGTGGCGGCGCC
>DASQXU010000384.1:0-3469 GCA_035639555.1 Thermoleophilaceae bacterium | reverse complement strand
TTCGGGGACCTGCCGCCGCTCGCCGGCATCTTCGTCGCGGCCACCGACACGCTCGCGCGCGGCTTCATGACGACGTTCTCGGACCTGGCCAGGCGCTACGGCGTCTACCTGCTCGGCTCGAACGACCAGGCGCCGTTCCGCGAGTCGACCGACCGCCACGAGATCGATCTCTTCCGCGACCCGGACCTGCCCCGGCCGCGATCGGTCTACGTCGCAACCTCGCCGCGCGTCTTCAACGAGGCGTTCGTGTGGGGCCCGCACGACATGCGTCGCGGCGGGCCGCGGCCGCTGCGCAACGTCGTGCAGCGCAACCGCAAGGTGCCGCTCACGCCGCTCGAGCAGTTCCTCAACATCACGCCAGGCCCCGCGCGCGGCGCCGACGCGATCGAGAACCTGCGGCCCTACCGGCTGCCCGGCACCCGGGCCCGGATCGGCATCGCCACGAGCCTGCCGGCGTTCCAGTACGGGCCGCGCCGGGCGAAGCCGTGCGCGAACGTCGCCGTCACCTACATGCGCTGCCTCGATCGCCTGGGGGCGAACCTGGTCCTCCAGGACGAGGCGAACCCCGGCCCCTGGGCCGCCAACGGGGGCGGCGGCTACTGGCAGCCGCTCGAGTGGATGGGCTCGACCTGGCGGGCGGTTGCCGACCGAAGCGTGGACTTCGCCTACAACGTCACGCCTCATCTCGTGGGCAACCTGGCGGACCTGCCGTTCGACGGGCAGACGGCGATCACCCAGCGCGGCCTGTGGGGCGGGCGACGCTGCACGTACATCGGCAATGCACGACTCCACCCCGCCGACGGGGACCCGGCCTCGGCCCGGCGCTACGCGGGGCGCAAGCGCGAGTTCCTCGCGCTCCTCCCGTGGGTCGTGAAGGACGGCTCACGCACGCGCCTGCGGCGCATCGGGGCGAAGCTCGCCGCGTCCCGGGGCAGGCTCGCGAACGACTACGTCGAGGGCGCCGCCGTCGCCGACCTACCGTTCCCGCCCGGCCGGCATCGACGGGCCTGCGCGACGTCCCGTCGACGGCGCTGAGCCGGCTGGCTATCGCGCCGCCCCAGGGGACACGATCCGCGGGCCGGGCTGTCGGCCCGCGTAGGCAGCGAGCCGTCCAGCCTTCGGCTTCCTTCAGAGGCTGCGCGGCAGCTTCGCGCTCCCGGGCGCACGCAACCCGTCGAGGATTATCTCGACCAGCCGCGGCCAACGACCTTTGGCGGGGCCCACGTCCGCCTGTGTGATTCGTCCGAGTCCGCAGGCGATCATCGGGACGTCCTCCCAGGCCAGGTCTCGCCGCAAATCGCCCGAGCGCTGTGCGCGCTTCACCAGCCGGTCACAGAGCTCCGGCAGCCCCACCTCCAGTGCCGCGGCCTCCATGAGATCCGGGCGGGAGCCCATCACCTCGCAAAGCCCACGGTCATCGGCCTGGATCTGGGCGGAGAAGCGGATGAACTCGCAGATCCCCTGCCATGCGTCCTCCGCTTCGAGCCCTTCTCGTGCCTTTTCGGCCAGGCGCTCGAAGCGCTGCGCGACCAGGACGGCGATCAGATCCTCCTTGGTCGGGAAGTGCCTGTACACGGTTCCCACCCCGACTCTCGCGACCTTTGCCACGTCGGGCATCTGGGCCTCCAGGCCCTCGTCCGCGAACAGTCTCTTGGCCGCCGCGATCACCGCTTCCCGGTTGCGTCGGGCGTCGGCGCGGAGCGTCTTTTCGACACGGCCCGGCTCCCGGCCCGCTGCGGGAGTCTTCTCTGCAACCGTCACCACTCGCTCTCGCTCCGTCCCCGAAGACGCTGTCGACTCCCGACCGCCGGCAATGCAACCGGAATCGCAATTCCGTATAGTGCAACCTGAACCGGAAGTCGGGTTCCGGATCAGCATACCGGAACTGTCGATTCGGACGCCTCCCGTTCGTCATCAGGGCGGAGGGCACCGCCAAACAACCCGACACGGAGCGGAGCTAGCAAATGACAACAAGACAGGAATATCTGGACCGCCGGTGGATCGCGTTGATCCTGCTCTGCGTAGCGCAGTTCGTGGTCGTTCTCGACGCGTCCATCGTCAACGTCGCTCTGCCGAGCATCGGCAGGGGGCTTCATTTCTCCGAGCAGAATCTCCCGTGGGTCGTCAACGCCTACGTGATCGCGTTCGGTGGCTTTCTGCTGCTCGGCGGCCGCGCCGCGGACCTGCTCGGCCGACGCCGCGTCTTCATGGCGGGGCTCCTGGTCGTGGCGGTGGCGTCACTCGCCGCGGGATTCGCGGTCAACCAGGGCCAGCTGATCGCTGCGCGGGCGGCACAGGGGCTGGGCGCGGCGATCATCTCCCCGTCCGCGCTCTCGATCGTCACCACGCTGTTCAGGGACGGGGCGGAGCGCAACAAGGCGCTCGGCGCTTGGGGTGCGGTCGCCGGCTCGGCGGGCGCGGCCGGCGTCCTCCTCGGAGGCATCCTCACCGACGGCCTGGGCTGGGAGTGGGTGCTGTGGGTGAACGTCCCGGTAGCGTCGATCGCCCTCCTCCTGACCCCGGGTCTGCTTCCCGAGAGCCGCTCGGAGTCGGCGACGCGCCACTTCGACGCCGCCGGGGCCATCAGCGTCACGGCCGGCCTCTCGGTCCTTGCCTACGGGCTGCTCGACGCGAGCAGCGCGGGCTGGGGCTCCACCAAGATCGTCAGCCTGTTGGCGCTCTCAGTGGTCTTGATTGGAGCGTTCGTCGTGATCGAGCTGCGCTCGGCGGCGCCGCTGGTTCCCTTCCGGATCTTCCGCCTGAGGACCCTGACCGGCGCGAACGTAGTCGGGATTCTGCTCGGCGCGTCCCTGTTCTCGATGTTCTTCTTCATCTCGCTGTACATGCAGCAGGTGCTGGGATACAGCCCCATCCACGCCGGGCTGTCCTACCTGCCGCTGGCTCTGACGATCATCATCGCGGCCGGCCTCGGCGGTCAGCTCGTGACGCGCTTCGGCTTCAAGCCGATCCTCGCGGCGGGGATGCTGGTCGTCGCGCTCGGCCTCGTCTGGTTCAGCCGGGTCTCCGTCGGCGGCGGCTTCATCACCGACATCCTCGGCCCCTCGCTGCTCGCGGCGATCGGCTTGGGGTTCGGCTTCGTCACCTCCACGATCGCGGCCGTCTCCGGAGTCGAGGAGCGAGAGCAGGGCCTGGCGAGCGGGCTCATCAACACCTCGTAGCAGATCGGCGGGGCGCTCGGGCTGGCGGTGCTCTCGACGATCGCCACCTCGCGAACCGATCACCTGATGGCGAGCGGCGCGTCGTCTCTGCCGAGCGCGCTCACTGACGGATTCCAGAGCGCCTTCCTCGGCGGCGCAGTGATCGCGGCGCTGGGGTTCGCGGCGACGCTGATCCTGATCCGCACCCGCGACAGCCGCGCGCACGTCGAGATGGCGAACGCGGAAGCGGCTCAGGCGCAGGCGTAGGAGCAGGCGGCTGCATTAGCTGTCGTCCAGCAGCGAGGCGAACC
>DASQXU010000383.1:0-3889 GCA_035639555.1 Thermoleophilaceae bacterium | reverse complement strand
CACCCCGGGGTGCTGTTCATCATGGACGCCTACGGGCTGCGGCCGACGATCGATGAGATGGCGGACCGCATCGCCGCCGATGGTTACGTCGTGCTGGCGCCGAACGTCTTCTACCGGGCCGGCCGAGCCCCGGTACTGCCGATGCCGGACATGAGCGATCCCGGGCAGCGCACTGGCTTCTTCGAGTCGGTGCGGCCGTTGATCGACGAGCTCACCCCCGAACGGCTCGCCGCCGACGGCGCGGCCTACCTCGACTATCTCGGCGAGGTGGCAGCGCCGGGGCCGGTCGCGATCACCGGCTACTGCATGGGTGGGCGGGTCGGCTGGCGGATTGCGGCCGCCCACCCCGACCGCGTTGCGGCGCTTGCCGCCTTTCACCCCGGCCGCCTCGTGACCGACGCCCCCGACAGCCCGCACCGGTCGGCCGCCGAGCTGAAGGCCGAGTTGTACTTCGGCTTCGCCGATCAGGACCCGAGCATGACCGCGGAGCAGATCGCCACCCTCGAGCGGAGCCTCCAAGGGGCCGGTGCGCGGTACCGCTCCGAGGTCTATGAGGGCGCCCGCCACGGATACACGATGGCCGACACGGCGACCTTCGACGAGGCAGCCCGGGAGCGCCACTTCAGCGAGCTGCGGGCCCTTCTCGAACGCACCTTGGGATAGAGCCCCGGCCTTGGCGCTGCCATTTCGCCCTCAGAGGCTTGACACGCCAGGGCGCCGGGTCGCCCGGGTGCCCGTCGAACGACCCGAGCGGGCGGTAGCTCCTAGACTCGGGCCGTCGGCCATGCCTCCGCAGCCTCTGATCTCGGTCACCGATGTCCCCCGGAGCAGCCGCTTCTACCAGGAGCTGCTCGGCTGCGAGAGCGGGCACGGCGGCGAGGAGTACGAGCGCTTGCTCCGCGACGGCACGCTCGTGCTGCAGCTGCACGCGTTCGACGTCGAGCACCATCACGGCAGGATCGGCGACCCTTCGGCGCGTCCATACGGGAACGGCGTCGCCCTTTGGTTCGAGGTCGATGACTTCGACGCGGCGGTTCGGCGTTCGGAGGCGCTGGAAGCTGAGATCGTCCTGCCGCCGCACCGAAATCCGCCGGAAGGGCCCGGCGGCCCCGCCCACCGCGAGCTCTGGCTACGCGATCCCGACGGCTACCTGGTTGTCCTTGCAAGTCCGGACGGCGAATCACCGTGGCCAGACCCGCGCGTCGGCTGACGCCTTGCGGAGTCCGATCCGCTCGGGAGGAACACGTCTGGAGTCGAGCTCGCCCCTAGCGGCGACAACCCCATAAAGCGGACTCTGCGCACGGCCACAAACCAGATGCACGAACGGCACCCACGTCGGAGCGGCTCGGCGGAGACCACGCCGCGCGCTCCGGCCATAGGCGAGGCACCCAATCGGTGTAGCGGCGCGGCTCCGCGGGTACGAATCGACCTGGAGTGGGCACCCGTCTCCGCCTGTCGTTGCTGCTCGTCACGTTCGCGAGCGCAGCAGCGCTCGTCCTTCCGGCGCCGCCGGCCGCCGCGCAGGAGAAGCAGCCGACGGCGGTCGGCAGCGGCGGCGCCGCGGCCAGCGTGGACCCGCTCGCGACACAAGCGGCGATCGACGCATTGAAGGGCGGCGGCAATGCGGTCGACGCCGCCGTTGCCGCCGCGGGAGTGCTGGGCGTGGTCGAGCCCTATTCCTGCGGCGTAGGCGGTGGTGGGTTCATGGTCATCCGGACCGCCGGCGGCAAGGTCACGACGATCGACGGCCGCGAGAAGGCGCCGGCCGCGATGCGACCCGACTCCTTCTTCCAGAACGGCTCGCCGCTTCCGTTCAACGACGCCCGCTTCAGCGGGTTGTCGGCTGGCGTTCCCGGCACCGTGAGTACGTGGGCGACGGCGCTTCGCCGCTACGGCACGTGGTCGCTCGACCGGGCGCTCCAGCCGGGGATCCGGGTCGCTCGCGACGGCTTCCCGGTCGACCAGACCTTCTACGACCAGACAGCACAGAACGTCGACTACTTCGACGACGTCCCGTCGACGGCGGCGCTCTACCTCGACCAGGACGGGACGCCGCGCGACGTGGGCTCGACCGTGCGCAACCCCGACCTCGCACGCACGTACGAGCGGATCGCGAGCTTCGGTCTCAAGGGCTTCTACAGCGGCGCCATCGCCGATGCGATGGCCACGGCGGCAGAGGACCCTCCGACCGCGCCGGACGCGAACCACCTCTGGCGTCATGGGCTGATGACCGTCAGCGACATCAGGGACTACAGCTCGCCTGAGCGCTCCCCGACGCACATCGGCTACCGCGGCCTGGACGTGTACGGGATGGGCCCGCCTTCGAGCGGCGGCTCGACGGTGGGGGAGGCGCTCAACATCCTCGAGGCCTACCGGCTCGGAAAGCTCAAGCGGGCCCAGGCGCTGCACCTCTTCCTCGAGGCGTCGCGCTACGCCTTCGCCGACCGCAACGCCTACGTGGCCGACCCCGCATTCTTCGACGTGCCGCTCGCGGGCCTTCTCTCCGACAGCTTCGCTGCCGAGCGGCGCGCGCAGATCGACCCGGATCATGCCGCCGACCCGCCCGTCGTCGCGCCAGGGAACCCGTACGACGACCAGGGCGGCTCGGGCACGGTGGCCACCAATGGCAGCGGCACCTCGCAGCCGGGCCAGTCGACCACTCACCTCGTGGTCTCGGACCGGCAGGGCAACGTCGTCTCCTACACGTTCACGATCGAGTCGATCGGCGGCAATGCGGTCGTCGTGCCCGGGTGGGGCTTCCTGCTCAACAACGAGCTGACCGACTTCAACTACGACTCCACCACGCACCCGAACCGCGCCGACGGCGGCAAGCGGCCACGCAGCTCGATGAGTCCGACGATCGTCCTGCGCGCAGGCAAGCCGTTCCTGACGGTCGGCTCACCGGGCGGCTCGACGATCATCACAACGGTGCTGCAGGTGCTCCTCGACCGCCTCGACCTCGGCTATACCCTCCCCGGCGCCATCGCCGACCCGCGCGCGAGCCAGCGCAACTCGACCACCACCCAGGCCGAGCCGGCCTTCATCTCCTCTCCCGACGCTCAGACGCTCGTGTCGAGCTACGGGCAGGCCTTCAGCTCGACCCCCGAGATCGGCGCGGCGACGGGAATCGAGTTCCTCTCCGACGGCCGCGTGCTGGCCGCAGCCGAGCCGACCCGGCGGGGCGGCGGAAGCGCGATGGTGGAGCAGCCGTCGCCCTGACAGGCGACCGGCTCGAACACCTCGGTCGCCCTAAGCGAGCGGCCGGCCGGCCCACGCTGAAGCCGCGGCTCTGCCCCCGAGGCGCCCTACGACGCGCGCGCTCGCGCGCACGACGCCGCACGCTCAGGCCGGCGCGCTGCGATGCTGGACGGGTGTCCGAGACCGTCCGCGAGGAGCCCGAGGGGCTCGTATACCGCCCCGAGTTCATCAGCCCCGGCGAGGAGGGCGCGGTGCTAGAGCTGCTGGAGGCACTCGAGTTCCGGGAGGTGACGATGCGAGGACAGACCGCCAAGCGCACCGTCCGCCACTACGGCTTCGACTACGACTACGAGTCGTGGGACCTGGTCCCGGCGGAGCCGCTGCTTCAGGAACTCGAGTGGCTGCGAGAGCGCGCCGCCCAGCTTGGCGGGCACGAGCCGAAGGAGCTCGCCCAGGCGCTCGTCTCGCGTTATCCCGAGGGCGCCGGGATCGGCTGGCATCGCGACGCGCCCATGTTCGGCCCGAACGTTGTCGGCGTTTCGCTGCTCTCGCCCTGCCGCATGCGGTTCCAGCGCAAGCTCAGGGGCATCCGTTACCTGCACGAGCTGGAGCTCGAGCCGCGCTCGGCGTACCTCCTCGGCGGCAAGGCGCGCACCGCCTGGCAGCACTCGATCCCGGCCGCCAAGGGGCT
>DASQXU010000382.1:0-3363 GCA_035639555.1 Thermoleophilaceae bacterium | reverse complement strand
CTCGCCATGGGCCTCCGGGTCACCCTCGAGGCGCGCCACCGCGGCGTCGTGATCCGCCCGCTCGGCGACGTCGTGGTCCTGATGCCGCCGCTCGCGATCTCGGAGGCCGAGCTCGAGCACCTCGTCGGAGTCACCTCCGAGGCGATCACCGCGGCGACCGGCTCCGCAGAGCTGCCCGCGGCCGCGTGAGGCGCATCAAGCCGCTCGATCGCCCGCCCGTGAGCTCGGCCGGCGGTTAGCTCCGCCGCGGCGGCGCTGCTGGCGCCGAGCGCGGGCGGTGGCTGGTCGCACCGCGGCCGAGCCCGCGGCCGCTGGGCGATCGCCCGCCGCATGCTTGAGGCGGCCCAGAGGCACCCGCGGGCCGGGGCCGTGCCCTAGTCGGCACGATCCTCGTGCTCAAGGCGGTCCAGGTCACCGCCGGACGGAGCGCTCGAGCGCCGCGCCCCCGAGGGGGCGCTGCACGGCTGCGAGGTCGAACAGCCGGAGCGCCTCGGCGCGGTTACCCGATGCGCGCTCGCCGTCATCCCGAGCGCCTCCAACTGCGCGAGCGAAACGACGCCCTGCTGCCGTTCGGCGAGCATCGCCATCCGCCCCGCGCCGGGGGGGTCTGGTTCCTTTCGGGACACTATGTCCCGCAAAGCGCCAAACGTCGGTCATGGCGCCCGATCGTGCCGGCTCGCGGGCTACTCGGTCGCGCGCCCTACGCGCGCGCCCGGCTCGGCTTGATGTTTGCGTTCAGCGCGAAGACGTTCTCCGGGTCCCATTCGTCCTTCACTGCCACCAGCCGGGCGTACGTCTCGGGGCCGAAGGACGCCTCCAGCACGTTCTCCGGGAGATCCGAGAGGAAGTTGACGTACACCCCGTCCTCGGCGTAGCTCGCCAGGGCCCGGTCGAACGCCCGCGTCCACTCGATGTTCCGCTCGTCATCGACCGGGTCCTCCCACTGCGAGAGGAGGTGGTAGTTCCACTTGGCGTCGCGGTAGGAGAGCGGCGTCGCGTCCTCGGGCACCCGGGCGATCGCCCCGCCGATCGGGAGCATGACGCACTGCGTGAACGGCGAGGACACGTCGGTCGCGCGCGAGATGAAGGTTGCGATCGCCTCGTCGCTCATCTCCCGGAGAAAGCCGGCCTTCCAGTACTGCCGGCGACCGGGCAGGTTCCCCGGCTCGATCAGCCTCTGGACGGCGGCGTACGGGATCGGTCCGGTCATATCGAGCGCCGGTCCCCACTCCTTCAGGGGGGCGAAGGCACGCTCGCCGGCCTCCGGCGGGCCGACGTAGCAGCAAATGACCCCGAACACCGGCTTGCCGCGCACCGGCTCGGGCACGAATTCCTCCGGAGGCGCGCACAGGATCGCGCACGCGCCGCAGATCTCGTCCGGGGCCTCCTCGATGAATCCGCGGTACGCCTTCATCAGGTCGACGGCCGCCTCCGCGCCGAACAGCATCATGCCGCCGTAGACGATCGGGCCGACCTCGTGGAGGCGGAACTCGAACGCGGTCACGACGCCGAAGTTGCCTCCGGCCCCTCGCAACGCCCAGAAGAGCTCCGGATTCTCGTTCTCGCTGGCCTTGACGAAGCGGCCGTCGGCGGTGACCAGCTCGACCGAGAGCAGGCTGTCCACGGTGAACCCGTACTTCCGCTCGATCCAGCCGCTCCCGCCGCCCAGGGTCAGCCCCGCGACGCCGGTGCTCGGGACGCGACCGCCGGTGACCGCCAACCCGAAGGCCTGCGTCTCGCGGTCGAGCTCGCCCCAGTTGAGCCCGGCCTGCGCCCAGGCCGTCCGCGCGGCCGGGTCGACCCGCACGCCCTTCATCGGTGAGACGTCGACGACGAGTCCCCCGTCGCACATGGAGTGCCCAGGGGCCGAGTGTCCCCCTGCGTGGATGGCGATCTCGAGCCCTTGCTCGCGGGCCAGTCGCACGGCGGCCATCACGTCCGAGACGCCGCTGCACCGAGCGATCAGCGCCGGGCGCCGGTCGATCATCGCGTTGAAGAGCTCGCGCGCCTCGTCGTACCCCGGCGCCTCGGGGGTCAGGAGCTGACCGCCGAACGTGCTCTCGAGCTGCTGGATCGCGGCGTCGTCAATCGTCGCTTCGGGCATGCGAAGTCCTCCGGAAGTAGGGATGGGGGCCAGGGGCCCCCCCACCCTAACCCGGGCGGCGCCGACGCGCCACGCGGCGGCCGGCTAGGCGCCGCTCGGCTCGAAGTCCCTCTTGCGCGCCCCGCAGACGGGACAGAACCAATCGTCGGGGATGTCCTCGAACGGGGTCCCGGGCGGGATGCCGCCGTCGGGATCTCCCAGCTCGGGGTCGTAGATGAATCCGCACGAGGTGCAGATCCACTGTCTCGCCGCGCTCACCGGCGCGGAGCGTAGCCGCTGCTCGGTGGGCGTGTGCGGGCTTAGGCCGTGGCCGTCTCCCGCAGGCCGAGCTCGTTCATGGCCATCTCCCGGAGCTTGAACTTCTGGATCTTGCCGGTGACCGTCATCGGGAACTCGTCGCAGAAGCGGACGTAGCGGGGGACCTTGAAGTGGGCGATCCTGCTGCGAGCGAACTCGCGCAGCTCGTCCTCCGACGCGGTGGCGCCGTCGCGGAGCTTCACCCAGGCCACGATCTCCTCGCCGTAGCGCTCGTCCGGGACGCCGATCACCTGCACGTCGGCCACCGCCGGGTGGGTGTAGAGGAACTCCTCGATCTCGCGCGGGTACACGTTCTCGCCGCCGCGGATGATCATGTCCTTGATCCGGCCGACGATGTTGACGTAGCCCTCGTCGTCCATCGTGGCGAGGTCGCCCGTGTGCATCCAACGGCCCTGGTCGATCACCTCGGCCGTGCGCTCGGGGTCGTCCCAGTAGCCGAGCATCACCGAGTAGCCGCGCGTGCAGAGCTCACCGGTCCCGCCCCGGGGAACGACGCGACCCGTCGCCGGGTCCAGGACCTTGATCTCCACGTGCGGGTGCACCCGACCGACGGTGGAGACCCGTCGCTCGAGGCTGTCTCCCGGGGCGGTCTGCGTGGAGACGGGCGAGGTCTCGGTCATCCCGTAGCAGATCGTCACCTCCTCCATGTGCATCTCGGAGACGACGCGCCTCATCACCTCGACCGGGCACGGCGAGCCGGCCATGATCCCGGTGCGCAGCGAGCTCAGGTCGAACGTCCCGAAGGCCGGCTCGGCCAGCTCGGCGATGAACATGGTCGGCACCCCGTAGAGGCTCGTGCAGCGCTCCTGCTGCACCGCGCGCAGCGTCGCCTCGGGCTCGAAGGCCGCCTCGGGGATGACCATGCAGGCGCCGTGCGTCGTGCAGCCGAGGTTGCCCATGACCATGCCGAAGCAGTGGTAGAAGGGCACGGGGATGCAGAC
>DASQXU010000381.1:0-3958 GCA_035639555.1 Thermoleophilaceae bacterium | reverse complement strand
CACGTCCGCGCCGCGGGGCAGCGCCCCCGCCTGGACCGCGACGCGGGCCGGCGGCTCCTCCGCGAAGTACTCGGCGTAGACGTCGTTCACCCGGGCGAAGTCGGCGATGTCCGACAGGTAGACCGTCACCTTCACCGCCTTCGACAGCGTCGTGCCCGCGGCCCGGCAGACCGCTTCGAGGTTCTCGAGGCAGCGCCGCGCCTGGCCGGCGGCGTCCTGCTTCACGAGCTCGCCGGTCGATGGGTCGAGCGGGATCTGCCCGGAGCAGAAGAGGAGGTCGCCGTGCCGGATGGCCTGGCTGTAGGGGCCGATGGCGGCCGGGGCGTCAGTTGTCTCCACCGGCCCGCGCACTCAGCCGGTGTTCACGATCAGCACGCTGCAAGGGGCGTGATGCGACACCTTGTCCGGCACGTTACCGAGTAGGTAGCGCCGCGCGCTCGAGAGCCCCCGGTTGCCGACCACGATCAGGTCGCTGCCGAGCTCCTCGGCCAGGGTCAGGATGGCGTCGGCGGGGTCGCCCTTGCGGGCGTGGGGGGTGGCGTCCACGCCTGCCAGACGCATGGTCGTGCACGCCTCCTGGAGGACGGCGTCCGCCTTCGCGTCCCGCGCAATGGCCCACTCGCCAAGCTCGGGATTGTCCCCGCCCCCCGACACGCGCAGCCTGCGCAGCGGCTGGTAGGCGGTCACGACGTCCACCCGGGAACCGATGCGCGCGGCGAGCGAAGCGGCCCGCTCCACCGCCCGGTTGGCGGTGACCGACCCGTCGGTGGCGACCAGCATGGACCTGATCATCGCTACTCGCCACCCACCCTAACCGGCCGTCCGGCCCGCGGCTAGCATGGGCGTCCAATGCTCTCGCTCTACCGCCGCCACCGCCCGCGCACCTTCGACGAGGTGGTCGGCCAGGACAAGATCGTCCGAACGCTCCAGAACGCGATCGAGCTCGACAAGGTCCACCACGCCTACCTGTTCGTCGGCTCGCGCGGGACCGGCAAGACGAGCGTCGCCAAGCTGCTCGCCTGCGCGCTCAACGCCGAGGGCGGTCCGCGGGCCGACTTCGACCCCGAGGACCCGCGCTGCCGGGCCATCCTGGCCGGCAGCTCGCTCGACGTGGTGGAGATGGACGCGGCCTCGAACAACTCGGTGGACGACATCCGCGAGCTGCGCGAGAACGTGGCGCTCGCTCCGATGGAGGGCGGCAAGCGCGTCTACATCCTCGACGAGGCGCACATGCTCTCGACCTCGGCCTGGAACGCGTTCCTCAAGACACTCGAGGAGCCGCCGTCGCACGTGGTGTTCGTACTGGCCACAACCGAGGCCCACAAGGTCCCCGCCACGATCGTCGACCGCTGCCACCGCTTCGACTTCGAGCGTCCCTCGCTCGAGCAGATCGCCGGCGTGCTGCGCCGGGTCGCCGACGAGGAGGAGATCGAGATCTCGGACCCGGCGGTCGGGATGATCGCCCGGGCCGCCACCGGCAGCTTCCGCGACGCGCTCGGGACGCTCGAGCAGCTCGTCACATACGGCGGCAAGCGGGTGAAGCTCGACGACGTGCTCGAGATCCTCGGAGTCGCGGACGCCGAGCTCGTCCTCGACGCCGCCGAGGCCCTCTGCGACCGCGACCCGCGGGGCGCGCTGCTCATCGTCCAGCGGGTATCCGAGTCTGGCCGCGACGTGACCCAGTTCATGCGCGACCTGACCGCCCACCTGAGGCACCTCTTCGTGGTCCAGACGCTCCACGAGGTGCCCGACTCCTTCTCGGTCACCGCGGAGCACACCGAGCGCCTCGCCGCCCAGGCCGAGCGGCTGGGACAGGGCGAGATCGTGCGCGCGATCGACTTCCTGGCCGCGGCGATCGCCGCGGTGAAGGAGGGGTCCGACCCTCGAATCCAGCTCGAGGTGGCCCTGTTGAAGTCGACCCAGCCGCAGGCCGACCTCTCGCTACAGGCGCTGATGTACCGCATCGAGGAGCTCGAACGGCGGCTGGGCGGGGTCGACGGAGGCCCATCGGGCGGCGACGAGATGGCCGCGCCCCGTCGGACCGTGACCGCGCCCGAGTCCGCGCCCCGTTCGGGGGCCGGGGCATCGCGGGCCGTGGGCCCGAGCGCGGCCGCCGCACCCGCGGTGGGGGAGCCGCTCGGCGCCGCCGAGCCAACCGCGGCGCCGGAGCACGACATCGAGCGGCTGCAGGCGCTCTGGCCGGCCGTGGCCGAGGCGCTCCGGGAGCGGGAGGCGTTCGTCGTCGCCGCGCTACTCGGGGAGGCCCGCCCGATCGCGCTCGACGGCGACCGGCTCACCGTGCGCTTCCCCGAGGACGCCGTGTTCAAGAAGAGGCAGGCCGAGGCGAACCGCGGGATTGTCGAGGAGGCGATCGGCGCGCTCACCGGGCGGCCTGTCACCGTGGTGTACGAGTTGAGCGGCGGAGCCGCGCAGGACGAAGCGAGCGTGCTCAGCGACGAGGAGCTGCTCGCCCGCCTGCGCGAGGACTTCGGCGCGACCGAGGTGTTCGACGACGACCCCCCGAGCGAGGATTGACGCCATGCCCAAGCAGCCCAACCTGAACCAGATGATGCGCCAGGTCCAGCAGATGCAGGCCGAGATGGCCAAGGCCCAGGAGCGGCTCAAGGACGAGCTGGTCGAGGCGAGCGCGGGCGGTGGCATGGTCACGGTGAAGATGACCGGCGACCTCGAGATCCGCGAGCTGCGGATCGACCCCGGAGCGGTCGATCCCGAGGACGTCGAGCTGCTGCAGGACATGGTCCTGGCCGCGGTCAACGAGGCGATCCGCTCGGCCCAGGAGCTCGCCGCCTCGAGGATGGGCGCGGCCGCCGGCGGGCTCGAGGGGCTCGGAGGGCTGGGGCTCCCCGGGCTCTAAGGCTGACGCGCCTGAACCGACCGATCCGCGAGCTAGGCTCAGCGGTTCGTTGCTTGCCCCTCCGGTAAATCGCCTGATCACCGAGCTCTCTCGGCTGCCCGGCATCGGGCAGCGCACCGCGCAACGGCTTGCCTTCCACCTCCTCTCCACCCCGGCGGAGGAGGCCCTCGCCCTGGCCGCCGCCATCCGTGAGGTCCGGGAGACGGTGGGGCAGTGCGAGGTCTGCTTCAACCTCGCGGTCGAGGCTCGGTGCCGGATCTGCCAGGACGAGCGTCGCGAGAGAACGGTGCTCTGCGTGGTCGAGCAACCGAGCGACGTGATCCCGATCGAGCGCTCAGGCGAGTTCGGCGGCCGCTACCACGTACTGGGCGGGGCGCTCTCCCCGATCGACGGAGTCGACCCCGACGACCTGCGGATCTCCGAGCTGCTCGCCCGGGTCGAGAACGGAAGCGGCGTCCGCGAGGTCGTCATCGCTACGAACGCCACCACCACCGGCGAGGCCACCGCGCTCTATCTCGCCGACGCCCTGCGCGAGCGCGACCCGGAGCTCACGGTCACCAGGCTGGCCAGCGGCATCCCGATGGGCTCCGACCTCGAGTACGCGGACGAGGTCACGCTCGGTCGGGCCCTGCGGGGCCGCCAAGCGGTGTAGCCCGACGGCTGGACGCTTAGCGGTCCATGGACTCCTGGCGTACCTCTTGTGCCTGGTTTCATCCGTCAGTGCCCAGTGCTCAGTTGTCAGTCTCTGAGCACTGAGCACTGAGCACTAGTCGTTCCGACCGTCGTGCTCCAGGGCGAAAGCTATCTTTCGCCGTCGTGTCCGATCCCGCCTCCGCTAGCGACCGCAGCCACCCACCCGACGCGCAGACCGTCGTGATGAAGTTCGGCGGCACGTCCGTGGCCGACGCCGAGCGGATCAAGCGGGCGGCCCGGCGGATCGTGGAGCGCAGGGAGGAGGGCAACCGGGTGGTGGCCGTGCTCTCGGCGCGCGGCAAGCACACGGACGAGCTCCTCGCCCTGGCCCACGAGGTCTCGCCGCACCCACTTCCCCGCGAGCTCGACATGCTGCTCTCGACAGGCGAG
>DASQXU010000380.1:0-7727 GCA_035639555.1 Thermoleophilaceae bacterium | reverse complement strand
CGGCGAGGCGTCGATGGCTCGTCTCGCCAGCCATGGACCTCGTCGAGGAGCGTCGTCATGACCTGCTCGTGTAGGCGGGCTTGGTCGGCGGCGCTCACGCCGAAGGCGGCCTCGAAGAAGTCGAGCTCGGCTACGGCGCGGCGGGCAGACTCCACGTCGGCGGTGCTGGCGTACCCCTCGGCGGTCGGTGCCGCAATGTGCCGGAGCCCGACCCGGGCGTGGTCTGGAAGCACCGTGGTGGCGTGGACGATCGCACCAGCCCCGATCCGAACGTGGTCGCCGAGGCGGGCGCCCTGGAGGACGATCGCGCCGGTGGCGATGTAGCAGTTGCGCCCAACTTGGCATCCGGTGAGCACGCACGACGGCGAAACGAGCGTCCGTTCACCGATGCCCACCGGAAAGGCCGGCCGGGTGAGCCCTCCAACGGAGCGCACGACGGTCCCCGCGAACACGAGCGCCTCGTCACCGATCTCGACTAGCGGCCCGCTGCTCTCGATCACGACGCCGTGGTCGACATAGGCATGCGCGCCGATCCGCACGTTGCCCACGACGCTCGCCGAGGACGCGATCCTCGCACTCGTACGCGGGCGGGGCGCCTCGCCGTTTCGCTCAATGAGCATGACTTACCTCCTCTCGCCAGCTCGGCACGGGCGCTGGCCGATCAGATCGCGTCGGCAGCAATGCACAGCGCCCGCAAGCGGGGCCTGTGTGCGCCGCCGCGTCAGCGGGATCCGGCTGGAATCGCCTCGAGCAGCCGCTGGGCCTCGCCCGCGACTTCGTCGTCCACCATCAGCTCGTAGCGCTCGGCCTCCGTGCCGGATACAGACGTGAAGTCGCGCTGCCCGCCCCTCGCGTAATGCGCCAACCCGCCGAAGATGGCGCCGAAGATCGCCCCCGCCACCAGCGCGTAGAGGAGCAGCCCGCCGAACCCGGGCCCGGTGAAGAAGATTCCGAACAGCAGCGCGAAGAGCAGGCCGATGAGAAGGCCCTGCCCGGCGCCGATCAGGGCCGCCCGGCCGGTCGTGACACGGCCGGCGACCTGCTCGACGTACCGCAGCCCGGTGCCCACGATCGCGACCCGCTCGACCGGAAAGCCTTGATCGGAGAGCCAGTCGACCGCGCGCTCGGCGTCCCGGTAGTTCGTGTAGCTGGCGACGGCCCTCCGCGGGGCCGGAGCCGGCTGCCCTGCGGCGCTGTGGTCCATGTGGTCCTCCGATCGGGAGTGGCAGCGGGATGCCCGCGAAGGTCGAGACTACAGCGGCGGACCGGCTGCGTGCCCGCCAGGCCGATGGTCCAGAATCACGTATCGAGTCCAGTGGCACCGATCGTGCGAGACGAGACTGCCGATCCCGCGGCCGGGCCGGCGCGACTCGTGGCGAGGACACCTACCTAGGAGAGATGCCCGTGCCGGTTGCGCCGACCGAGCTGCGCGACGTCCCTCTGCTGGCCGACCTTCCGGAGTGGGCGCTCGATTCGCTTGCCGCGCGGGCTGAGATCCGTCGCCTCGAAGCCGGCGCTCCCATCGTCGCCCAGCACGCCGAGGCCGACGCGGTCTTCGTGTTGCTCGAGGGCTCGGCGGAGATCCTCTTGCGCTTCGAGGGGGTGGGCGATCTGCTGGTCGGCGTGGTGCGCAAACGCGGCGGCGTGATCGGCTGGTCGGCGCTGCGCGAGCCCCACCGCTACACCGGCTCCGTCCGCTCAGAGGAGCCGTCCCTCCTGCTGCGACTGCCCCGCGAGGCGTTCGAGGAGGTGTTCGCGCGCGACGGTCGAGTCGGGGCGACGATCCTGCGCCGGGTCGCCGGCACCGTGGATGAGCGGCTGCAAGCTGCGCTGGGGCTCCTGCACTCGCCCTCCGCAACCACACCGGTGGAGCCACCGTCGTGAGCGTGGCCGTCGAGCACGACCTGCTCACGCGCTGTCCACTGTTCGACGGCATCGACCCCGAGCACACCGGCCGCGTGGCCTCACTGGTGCGCCGGGTGTGGTTTTCCGAGGGGGACCGCATCTACCGGCAAGCGGACGTGGCCGACGCGTTCTACGTGCTCGAGCAGGGCGAGGTCGAGGTCACCTTCCACCCGCTCTGGGGTTTTGAGCCGCCTGACGAGGAGGGCGGGGCGCGCACCTCCCGCCCTGAGCTGAGCTACGCAACGCGGCGGCCCTCCCACCCCTTCGGCTGGTCGGCGTTCGTCGAGCCCCACCGCTACCGCGCGACCGCCACCGCGCTGCGGCCCACGGCGCTGCTCCGCCTCGAGCGGGCAACGCTCGACGCCTACGCCGATGAGCACCCCGACTTCGCGCTCGGCTTCGCCCGGCAGACGTTGTGGCTGGTCGGCGCCCGTCTGCGCAGCCTGCGGCTACGGCTCCTCGCCCAGCGCTACGCCGCCCAGGAGGAGGCGATCAGAGCGCTGCTCGTCGAGCATGGGGACCACCTCTCGGTGGCGTCTCCGCTGCACCGCGTCCCGCTGCTGCTTGCACACCGGCTGACGCTCGAGGACGCATTTCGCATCATCGACGAGCTGTCGAGCACGGCCAGCGGTGTCGAGCGCGAGCTCGCGATCCTGATCAGCGAGCTGCTACAGGAGGTGAGGACCGAGCTCCAGCTGTTCCGTCGGCTTCAGGAGATCTACGAGCTCGTTGCGTCGGCGCCGGCCGAGCTTGGACCCGAGGAGATCAGAAGGCGCTGCCTGGTCGCGTTCACGCGCCTGTTCTCGGACACCCGGCACGTCATCGTCGGCGACCAGCACCTGCCCGAGCGGCCCGGTCACATCTTCGTGATGAATCACCTCGTCAACCACCCCGACAACCTGCTGCCCAACGACTTCGTCCTCACGCTGGACACGCACTTCGTCTCCTCGATGATCCTGCTGCGCCGCTACGGGGACGCGCCGATTCGGGTGGTGAGAAAGTCGGCCCCCGGGGAACGCGGCCATCAGCGCTTCTTCGACCGTCTCGGCTACCTCTACGTCTACTCGGGCAACGTCGATCCGCGCGGGGGCGACCCCCACTCGACGCCGCAGAGCCGCCGCCTGTTCCTGGACGCCGCGGCCGCCGAGCTCCGGGCGGGGCGCAACGTGGTCATCTGCCCGGAGGGCACGTCGGTACCGACCGAGCAGTCGCCGGTAGCGTTTCGCGCCGGCGCGTTCAGGCTCGCCGCCCACGCCGAGCCCGAGCCGCTGCTCGTGCCGATCGCGGTCGCGAACTTCGACAAGAAGCTCACGAGGACGAGGACCGCCGCGGTGATCGGCGAGCCGTGGCGGCTCTCCGACCACGTCCCGCGCGGCGCGAGCGCTGACGTGCTGCACCGCTTCGTCAACGAAGCGGTGCAGCCGACCATGGGGAACATGGTGCGCGAGGCCGTCCGCGTCGCGGACGCGCCCTGAATGCGCCGCCCCCGGATCGGCCGAGCGGTCGTCGGCGAGCCTCTCGGCCGATCCAGGGAGCGGCCGCCTGCAGGTGGAGCGTCCGCGGCTAGGCGGTCACCAAGCGCTCCAGCACCTCGTCCAAGCGGTCGTACGACTCCTGGAGGCCGCCCTCCATGCCCGCCTCAAGCATGCCGTCGCGCTCCTCGGGGAGGTGGAACAGCGACCTGGTGCGAATGCGAGTGCGTCCCCCGAGGTCCTCGAACTCGGCGATGTCGACGCTCACGTACCCGGGCATCCCGTCCCACTCGAACGTCTGCGCGATCCGCTCCGGAGGCGTGACCTCCCGGTAGGTGCCGCGGAACGCGGTCTCGCTGCCGTCGGGGTTGCGGTGGATGAACCGCCAGTCGCCGCCGGTCCTCACGTCCATCTTCTCCACGATGGTCTCGGTATTCCGCGGCCCCCACCACTGGGGAATCAGCTCGGGGTCCGTGTAGGCCCTGAAGACGAGGTCGCGCGGCGCATCGAAGATCCGCTCGGTGATGATCTCGCGGTCGCCCTCCCTGCGCACCTCGGCCTTGCGGGTGGTCTGCTGGTCGCTCATCTGAGCTCTCCTTTCTCGCGCTCGAGGAGCTCCCCGAAGCGGTCTAGTCGGGTACTCAGCATCTGCCGATAGGACTCGATCCACGCCTCGATCTCATCGAACGCCCGCGGCGCGACTCGACAGCGGCGGGTTCGGCCCACCTTCGCGGTCGTGACGAGGCCCGCCTCCTCCAGCACCCCGACGTGCTTCTTCACGCCAGTGAGCGAGATGCCGAACGGCTCGGCGAGTTCGCTGATCGTCGCCTCGCCCGAGCCGAGGCGCTCGAGGATCGCCCGGCGCTTGCCATCGGCCAGGGCGCTGAAGGTGCGGTCGAGCTCGGCGGCCTGATACTGAACCATCTGGTTCAGTATAGCAGCACCGGACCTCAACGCGCCGCGGGCGCGCGGCTGGCCGTCGCTCGTGCCCCTCGGACGTTCTTAGGCCGCGAGCTCGTCCGGCAGGCCGAACGACCGAAAGACCGCGGGCGTGCGGAAGGCGATGATCTCGGCGATACGGGCGCCGCGAAGTGTCAGCACGTCGAGCGCGATGGGGCGGAAGCGCCCGCGCCCGGGGTCCAACGCATAGGCGCCCAGGGCAAGCTGACCGTTGGCGCGGGTGGGGAGGTACCGCAGGCCGGCTGGCGGCCCACCCGGGATGAGCCAGGAGTCGGCGATCGCCTCCCGGCCGCGATACCAGGCGGGATAGGGCGGCATCGCGAAGCTGCTGTCCTCGGCGAGCAGCTCGACGATGGCGGCGACGTCGGCGCGCTCGAACGCGTCGACGAAGCGCTCGACCACATCGCGGACGCGATAGTCACCGAGCGCGCGCATGGTTGCCTGCTGGCTCCGATCCGGAAGCCGCTCGTCGACCACCTTGCGCGCCCGCTGGAGTGCGCTGTTGACCGATGCGACGCTCGTGCCGAGCGACTCCGCCACTTCCTTTGCCGAGAAACCCAGCACCTCGCGCAGGATCAGCACGGCGCGCTGTCGCGGTGGGAGGTGCTGTAGTGTCGCCACGAAGGCGAGCTCCACCGCCTCGCGCTGCTCGTAGCGAGCGTCCGGCCCGGCATAGCCGTCCTCGAGGCCCACGCTCTGGTCGGGGTAGGCTCCACCCACACGCCGCCGCCGAGCGGCCCGATCGGGCCGCTCGCATCCGGCTCGGTCGGCTCCCCATAGTCGATCGGCAGCACCCTCTTCGGGCGCCGGGCGATCGCGTCCAGGCACGAGTTGGTGGCGATCCGGTACAGCCACGTCCGAAGCGAGCCGGGGTCCCTAAGGCCATCGAGGCCCCGCCAGGCGCGGAGCAGGGCGTCCTGGAGCGCATCCTCGGCGTCGTGGAGCGAGGCCAGCATCCGGTAGCAGTGGGCGTGGAGCTCGGCGTGATGCGGCTGGACCAGGCGGCGGAAGGCCTCGTCGTCGCCGCCCCGCGCCGCATCGAGCAGCTCTCGGGCCCGGGTACGCGGACTGGTGAGGGTGGGCACGATCAAGAGATAAGACTGCCGGGGAAGCGAGAACTCATCGTCGGACGGCGATGATTTTGCCCCGAGGCGGCCTGTCTATAGGGCAGGGCATGCCGGCAGCCCCGAATCCCATCATCCACCTCGAGCTGCACACTGGGAACCTTCCCTGCGCCTGCGCCTTCCTCACGCGGCTGTTCGGGTGGCGCGCGGAGACCGTCCACGTCGGGTCCCGAAGATACGTCTCACTCGAGCTCGGCGGCCGCGTCGACGGCGGAGTCGTCGAGAGCGAGGGCGAGCGGCCACTGTGGCTTCCGTATGCCCAGGTCGCCGAGATCGGCCGGGCCACCGCCCTCGCCTGCGAGCTCGGAGCTTCGGTCACGCTCGAGCCCCGCGAGGGGCCGGCTGGCTGGCGGAGCATCCTCGCCGTCCCCTCGGGCGGCGAGATCGCGCTGTGGCAGCCGAAGACCTGACCCCCGACCCCGGCCGGCCGTCCGACGCCCTCATGGGCGCCCGACTCACCGGATCGCACCGATTAGTGCACTTCTTGCGAAACGCGCTGGGGATCCCCGCTCCCCTCGTCGCGCCGATGCGACTGCTGCCGATGTGGAAGGACATGAAGGCGCTCGCCGAGGTGCTGCCGAACGCGGAGTGGACGACACGCCGCGGAAGGCTCAGCGCGTGCGGCGGGGGCGCAATAAGGGCACGGCGGTATCGCCTGCGAACTGCTCGCCGGTCATGCCGGTGACGAAACGACCGCCTCGGATCAGGCCCCGGGCCTCGAGACGGCGCAGGGCCCAGAGGACCTCCCGCCACGGGATCGCGAGCCGTTCCCCGAGATAGACGTCTCGGAAGACCACGCCCCATCGCAGCAAGAGCTGCGAGGCGACGGTCTCGGCGAGCTCCTCGACGTCATCGATCGCCGGGGCGGCGGGCAGCAGCGTCCAGCGGCCCTCCACACCCTGCCGCCACGTTCCTCGTCGGCCGCGCGAGCCCGGACGGGGATAGGGTCGCTGGCGCCGAGCGAACCGGGTACGGGCGTTCAGAAGCGACCGGACGGCGTTGAAGCCGTCCGCCGTGATGAGTCCCCGGGCCACGCCGTCCCAGAGGCCTTCCTCGACCTCGGCCGGGAGGCGGCCGGTGATCGCCTGGAGGTCGGAATGGAAGAGGGCGCCGTGCCCGCGCAGGGCGTCGAGCACCTCCCGCCCCGAGCCGTTGGTGGGCTCGGCCGGCGCCGCGTCTCCGCGGTGGGCTTGAAGCAACCAGGGCAGATCCTGCCGGAGCATGAAGGTGATGGGCGTCCGCCGGGACGGCGTCTTGCCCGTGCGGCGAGGTTCCGAAGCCGCCGGATCGTCCGGCTCGACGACCGACAGCCGGCCCCACACCACCTCGCCCGACAGGCATAGGTCGTCGAGCCATTCGGGGCGGTAGGACTCGACCCGCTCGGCGAAGACCCGCTCCCACTCCCCGGCCGACTGCTCGAGCCCCTGGAGCTGTTCGATGACCTCGGCCAGCCCGGCCCGGCCCTGGCGCTGGTTCCCGGGCGCGGCGTGCCACCACGACTGCAGGAAGGCGTGCCACTCCTCCTGGCTGACCGGGCGGACCTCGGCCCGGCGGCGCTCCCGGGTGTAGCCGTGGATGCGGGCCAGCAGCCGGCGGGCGGACCACTGCTCGCCCCGCTCTCGCTCGAACCGTCCGCTCACCGCAAACCCGCGGGCGCGAAGGGCCTCGAGCGCGCTCGTCACCGAGGACGGCGGCAGGCCGGTGCTCGTGGCGACGTCCGCCACGCTGACCGGACCGGAGACGTCGAGATGGCCGCGCACGAGGGTGACCCCCGCCTCCTCCGCGGCCGCCGCGTCGAGCACCGGAGCAAGGCCGGGCGGGAGCGGGTGATCGGGGACGAAGCGAGCGCCGGGGAACAGGGCCTCGAGCTCGGCCCGGCGCTCGGTGGCCCCCCACAGCGCGTCGGTCTGGCCCGGCCGGCGAACCTCGAAGGCCCGGCCAGCGCTGGCCAGCGCCTCGAAGTGCACGGCCCACTCGGGCCGCGGCCGCGCGGCGACGAGAGACAGGAGCGCGTCGTGGAGCTCGTCGCGGTCGCGGACTTCGGGGCTCGCCTCGGCCCGCACCCGCTCGATCGCCTCTGGATCGAGCCGTCCGAGCTCGCGCGGCTCGACCGGCAGGCCACGAAGAAGCGGTACCGCTCGCGATCGGCGCTCGCCGATCTCGGTGTCCTCGTCGAGGTACGTGAACGGGGCGCCGCCCAGGATCTCGTGGGCGAGCACGCTGGGCTCGACGGTGTCGACGAAGTGGAGGCGAACCGTTCCCTCCT
>DASQXU010000379.1:0-2261 GCA_035639555.1 Thermoleophilaceae bacterium | reverse complement strand
TGGCCCGTACCGCTTCGAGGTGCTCCACGGCGTCTCGCACTGGATCTCCGAGGAGGCGCCCGAGCGGCTCTCGGCGTTGCTGCTCGAGCACCTGGCGCCGTACTAGCCTGCGGAGCACTCCGGCCGCCGCCCCGACACCTGGTGGACGCGGGCCTGATAGAAGACGGTGGTGGGCTCGCGCGCCGCTTCGGCGATCCTTCCCTCGAGCGCCTCGAGCTCGGCGTCCGTCGCGGCGTCCGCCGCGAGGATCGAGGGGCGCATGTTCCGAACGAGCTGCGCGAGGAACAGCTTCTCGTCGACCGACCTCATCGGATTTACGACCGTCTCCTCCGATATGTCGTCGAGGCCGCTCGCGGACAGGAGCGCACGGAGGCGCGGTCCGATCGTCGGGTCGCCGCCGTGGAAGCGCACCGCCCCGCCGTAGATCTCCTGGAGGCGATCGAGCGCGGGCTCGGGTGGGTCGCTGCGCAGCGTCCCGAGGAAGATGTCCTCGACGGCGACCACGCCGCCCGGACGCACCTCCGCCCGCATGGCCCGCACCGCGGCCGACGGGTCGATGAGGTGGCTCAGGAGGAGCCGCGCGTAAGCAAGGTCGAACGCCTCCGTCTCGATCGGGCAAACGGCGTCAGCCTGGAGGAACTCCGCCCGCACGCCGGCGCGCATTGCCGCCTCCCGCGCGATCGCTAGGGCCTCGGCGTCCATGTCGACGCCCACCGCCCGCCCACTCGGACCGGCCGCGCGTGCCATTGCGAGCGTCACCTGGCCGTCCCCGCACCCGACATCGAGGCAGGCCCACCCGGAGGCGAGCCCTATGCGCGAGAGAAACGCGGAACTCTGGCTGGCCATGACGTGCGCCTGGCGGGCCAGGCGCTGCGCGTCCGCCAGCCCTCCGGCGATGGTGTATTCGCCCGGCATCGCCAGAGCCTAAGCGCTCGTGCGTACCGGGGCCGGCTCTCGGGTAAGGCTTCGGCGATGGAGGAGGCCACGCCGGTGGAGCCCCGCGTCGCCGGCGAGACTTCAGGCCCCGCAACCGGAGGCGACCACCGGTAAGAGGAGGTGCTACGGAATGCCACCAACGGTCTTCGAAGTAGACGCGAGCAAGTCGATGTTCGACCACGATCCGCCGGGCCACAACCGGATCCACCCCGACATCCCGGCCGTGGCGTCGGTCAACCCGGGCGATGAGTTTCGCGTGGAATGCCTCGACTGGACCAACGGGCAGATCAGGAACAACGACAGTCCGGACGACGTCCGGGACATCGACCTCACGCCATGCCACGTGCTCAGCGGGCCGATTGCCATCAATGGGGCGGAGCCCGGAGACCTGCTCGTCGTCGACATCCTCGACATCGGCGGGTACCCGACGGCAGGGGAGGGAACCGAGCCCTGGGGTTACACCGGGATCTTCGCCAAGGAAAACGGCGGCGGCTTCCTGACGGATCACTTCCCGGAGGCGCACAAGGCGATCTGGGACTTCCACGGGATCGACACAACTTCACGCCACGTCCCCGGCGTGCGCTTCACCGGGCTCACTCACCCGGGACTGTTCGGCCCGGCGCCCTCACACGAGCTGCTAGCGGAGTGGAACCGGCGTGAGCAAGAGCTGATCTCGACCGACCCCGAGCGCGTGCCGCCTCTGGCGCTTCCTCCGCTCGAACAGGGGGCGCTGGTCGGCACCTTGTCCGGCGAGGCGAGGGACCGGGTCGCGAGGGAGGGCGCGCGGACCATCCCGCCGCGCGAGAACGGGGGCAACGTCGACATCAAGAACCTGACCCGCGGCGCTCGGATCTGGTTCCCCGTGTTCGTCAACGACGCGCTCTTCTCGGTGGGCGATCTGCACTTCTCGCAAGGTGACGGAGAGATCACCTTCTGCGGGGCGATCGAGATGGCGGGCTGGATCGACTTCGGCGTCGAGCTGATCAAGGGAGGCGTCGGGAAGTACGGCGTCGTGAACCCGCTGTTCAAGCTCGGCCACGTCGAGCCGCGCTACTCCGAGTACCTGTGCTTCGAGGGCGTCTCGGTGGACGAGGACGGCAGGCAGCACTACATGGACGCCACCGTGGCGGCGCGGCGCGCCTACCTGAACGCGATCGAGCATCTCTCGCACTTCGGCCTGACTCGCGAGCAGGCGTACATACTGCTCAGCACGGCGCCCATCGAGGTCCGCTACAGCGGGCTCGTGGACATTCCCAACGCCTGCTGCTCGGTCTACGTCCCCACGGAGATCTTCGAGCAGGACGTCTACCCCTCGTAAAGCAGCC
>DASQXU010000378.1:0-2043 GCA_035639555.1 Thermoleophilaceae bacterium | reverse complement strand
GGTTCGCGTGTTCAACGCGGCCACTGGTGCGCAGGCGGTGACGATCCGCCTCCGGAACGTCGAACAGGTGCTCTGCGGCTCCGCGACGCAGCCGGGCATCACCCGTACGACGCTCGGCTCCAGGGGTAACGGGCCCGTCCGCGTGCGATCGACCAACTTCGAGCCGAGGCCCGGCTCGAAGCTCGACGCACTCGTCCAGTAGGGCAGGGACAGGCGAGGGCGGCGTCCGCGCCGCCCTCGCCCCGCCATGCTTCCCGGGGTCCCACGTCGGGCGCCGCGGGGGCTCCGGAACGTCCAGTCAACCACAATCCCGCGCGGTCGAGGGGTCGAGGTCGGGGTCAAGTAGGAGCGGCTCGGCCGCCGGGCGCGGCGAGCCTCCTAGGCGGCAGACTGGGCCGCACCGCTCGCGAGCTGGCCCTGCTCGCGCTCGGCGATCTCCTCCCAAAACCCGGCCGCGGCGCGGGCCAAGCGGGCACCTAGCTCCGCAGAGAGAAGGCGGCGGGCGTACTCCGGGCGATCCCCGAAGCGCTCGAGCAGCCCCTCGTACTCGGCGAGCTGGCGGCGCTGGGCGCGAGCCTGGGCGCGCGCGAGAGCGACCACCTCGGGCGGCTCGGCGAGCTCGCTGAAGAACAGCTTGAGTAGCCCGAGGTTGCGGTACTCGGTCGGGCTCGTTACCGGCTGAGCAAGCCAGTCGGTAAGCCGCAGCCGGCCGGCCTCGGTGAGCGAGTAGTGGCGCCGCCGCCGGCCGGTCTCCTCGCGCTCCTCGTCGAGCAGTCCCGCTTCGGCGAGCCGAGCCGGTTCGGAATAGAGCTGGGTGTGGGGGAACGGCCAGAAGTGCCCGACGCTCAGCCGGACGAAGCGCTTGAGGTCGTACGGCGTCGAAGGCCCACGCAGGCCGACGATGCCGAGTACGACGTAGGACACAGGCCCGAGTCGCAGTTCGCTTGACATCGTCTTTACGGTAGCGTACGGCCTTAACCGTTCTATTCGAACCGTGCCTACCGAACGCTAGGAGAACGTCATGTCGCCGGTGCCGCACAGCTCGAGTCCGTCGCCGACCGCGTGTTCCACAGCCCTTGGCCGCCGCCGGCGGTGCCTGATGTCGACTTGACCTCGTTCGCCCTGCGGCACGCGCCTCGGCTGGCCGGCCGCCCGGCGCTGGTCGACGCCGCGAGCGGACGGACGCTCAGGTACGGCGAGCTTGCCGCCGGGGTGGCGCGCGCGGCGGGCGGACTCGCACGCCGCGGCTTCGAACGCGGCGACGTGCTGGCGCTGCATCTGCCCAACCTGCCCGAGTTCGCCCTCGCTCTCCACGCCGGGCTGCGCGCCGGTGGCGTGGTCACGCCCACGAGCCCGCTCTACACGGTGCGCGAGCTGGCGGGCCAGCTGCGCAACACGCGGGCGCGGATGCTGATCACCGCCGGCCCGCTTGCCGCCGTGGGCGCCGAGGCGGCTGCGCAGGCCGGCGTCGAAGATCTCCTCGTGCTCGGCGAGGCGCCCGGGTTGACACCCTTCGCCGAGCTGCTGGCCTCGGAAGACGCGCCCCCGGAGATCGAGCTCGACCCCGACGATGTCGCGCTCATGCTGTCCTCGGGCGGCACCACGGGCCTGCCCAAGGTCGTGCAGCTCACCCACCGCGCGCTCGTGGCCAACCTCCGCCAGATGGCCGGCCCTTACCCGATCGGCGAGGGAGAGCCGGTGCTCGGGCTGGCGCCCTTCTTCCACAGCATGGGGCTCGTCTGCGTGCTCCACCACGCGCTGGCAAGCGGCGGGACGGTCGTCTGCGTGGCGCGCTTGGAACTCGAGGGAACGCTCGGAGCGCTCGAGACCCACCGCGTCTCTCACGCGCTCGTGGCGCCGCCGGTGCTGGCGCTGCTTGCCCATCATCCGCTGGTCGACTCCTTTGACCTCTCCGCTCTGCGCACGCTGGGCAGCGGCGGCGCGCCCGCCAGCGCCGCGCTCGAGCGCGCGGTCGCCGACCGCCTGGGCTGCCTCGTCGGCCAGGGGTACGGGATGACCGAGGCCGGGCCGCTGATCGCCGTG
>DASQXU010000377.1:0-2430 GCA_035639555.1 Thermoleophilaceae bacterium | reverse complement strand
CTCGGGCGGCACGGGCAATGACCGCCTCTTCGGCGGCGCCGGGCGCGACCTGCTGCGCGGAGGCCGGGGTAATGACATCCTCTTCGGCGGCCCCGGCCGCGACCTGCTGCGCGGAGGCCGGGGTAACGACCGCCTCTATGGCGACAGCGGCGCGGACCGGCTCTTCGGGGGTCTCGGTCGCGATCTGCTGCGCGGCGGGCGGGGCAACGACCGCCTCTTCAGCGGCCCGGGGGCCGACCGCTTTCGTGAGGGCTGAACGCCCGGCCGGAAACGGCGGCGCGAGTCGGCTGGAACCTCGATATCGCAGGTCGCCGCCGGTCGTCCGACTACCACAGCTACCGGGCGGGCGCCCATCCCGCCCAGAGGTGGGGCCGCGCCGTCCTACGGACCCGAGCTCGCCGGGCCTGCTGCCACGCGAAGGGGGCGGCCGGGGCCGCGACCGCGTTTCGCGGTTACTCTCGCTACTGAGCCCCTGCCTCAGCGCACGCAGGAGGTCGCCCCATTCGAGTCCGGGTAGCTCGGTAGCGAAACAACAGTCACGTGGCGGCCTCCAGCGCGGCCCGGAGCGCAGGGAGGTCGGCCGCCCCAAAGACCACGCGATTTCGCGTGGCGACGTAGACGAGATCGAGGTTGACTCCGGCCCGCGCGATCTTGCGAGTCAGATCCGCCAGCACCCCGGGGCGGTCCTCCACATCGACCACGACTACCTCGCGCTCGCGGCTGACCGCGACGTGCGAGATCGCCAAGGAATGCTTCGCGGCCTCGGCATGCGGGACGAGTATGTGGAGCTCGGCTCGCTCGCCTGGCCCGACGCACGTGGCGGCGGCGATGTTCACGCCGGCGTCGCTGATCGCGGTCGCCACCCGCGCCAGCGCGCCAGGGGTGTTCTCGATGTCGATGACCAGGTCGACCATGGTTCCGTCGACGAGTCACCCTACTTGCAGGCGAAGCGACGCTCCCGTGTTCGTCCAGGGCGGGTTTCTACGACCGCCGATCGAGCCCTTCTGAGGGCTGCATGCACTGCTGCTCCCCAAGCATCGGACCGAGGCTGTCGCACAAGGTCGCCTCGAAACTGCGCTGCGTCTGAGGGACGCCGCGCGCCTTGGCGGCTGATCTAGGGTCGGGCCCGGCCATGAGTGCGTACGACGCCAGCGAGTGGACGGACTTCTTCGTGGCCGGCGCCGGCGCCTCGGCAGCGCTCGCCGGGCTCGTGTTCGTGGCCGTGTCGATCAACGTCGACCGGGTTCTGCGACTCCGGGGACTGCCCGAACGGGCCCTGGCGACGGTGATGCTGCTGCTCAGCGTGGTGCTCGTCTCGCTGCTCGGCCTGATGCCCGGGCAGTCGCGGGCCGCGCTGGCGGGCGAGTTGCTGGGGGTCGGCCTGGTTTTCGCGGTGGTGATCCTCGCGCTCACCAGCCGGAGCATGGCTACTAGTGACCGACAGCCGGTGCACGTCTTCAGCCAGTGGCTCCTGGTCGGGCTCGGAACGGTCCCCGTTGTGCTCGGCGCGGTGAGCCTGTTCGTCGAGGCCGGCGGAGGGCTCTACTGGGTGGCGGCCGGGATCGTGCTCGCGACGACCGGCGCGGTCGCCAACGCGTGGGTGCTGCTCGTGGAGATCCTGCGCTAGCGGCAGGGCCGAAGCCGATTGCGTACTTCGTCGGAGACGTACCCGATCGTCCCGGAACGCCGCCGTATCGGGGCAACGACCGCCTCTTCGGGAGCCGCGGGGGGGCCGACCGCTTTCGCGGAGTTCGCCCCCGGCCCGAACCGGCGCGAGTCGGCTTGGACTTCGATGTCGCAGGTCTCCTCCGTCGTCCGACCACCGCGGCTGCCGGTGAATGGGCGGTCATCGCACCCCGGAGGGGAGCGCGCCGCCCTACGGCCCGAACTCGCCGGCGCCCCGATGAATGGCTCGCCAACGTGCCCAGCGCGGCGCGCGCCAGCCAGGCCGAGGGGCGCAGACTCAAAGCGGTCCTAGCGGCGCTGGCGCTCGGCGCGACGAAGGACTTGCGCCAATCCGCCCGGAAGCGCTCCGAGCTCCTACACGGCTCGGCCGGAGGAGGGTCTCGGCAACGTCCGGTAGCCCGCAGAAGACTCCGGAGGACCGCGAGGGGCGGCGCTGCCGCGCCTCGCGTTTGTGATCTCGCTCGCGTGGCCGCTCGCGTTCGAAGCGAGGGGCGCCACGGCACCGCTCGTGGTCCTGAGCTACGCGCTCGCCTGCTCCTCCCCTACTGGACGAGTGCGTCGAGCTTCGAGCCGGGCCTCGGCTCGAAGTTGGTCGATCGCACCCGGACGGGCCCGTTACCCCTGGAGCCGAGCGTCGTACGGGTGATGCCCGGCTGCGTCGCGGAGCCGCAGAGCACCTGTTCGACGTTCCGGAGGCGGATCGTCACCGCCTGCGCACCAGTGGCCGCGTTGAACACGCGAACC
>DASQXU010000376.1:0-7969 GCA_035639555.1 Thermoleophilaceae bacterium | reverse complement strand
TCCGGACGGGCACCGCCGCGCTCGTCGGAGCGCGCGCCGTGGTGCTCGAGCGAGTGGACGCGGACGGCGGCAAGGTGAAGATCGGCGGCGAGGTGTGGAGCGCCCGCGCCTACGACGAGGACGCCGTGCTCCCGGAGGGCGCCCGCGTCCACGTACTCAAGATCGAGGGAGCCACCGCCCTCGTGTCCGACTAGGAGGTAGACCATGGCTGGCCTGATCGCGCTCATCGTCGTCGCGGTCGTCGTGCTGATCGTCCTGGCGCGGTCCATCCGGATCGTGCCTCAAGCCCGGGCGGGCATCGTGGAGCGGCTCGGCCGCTACCACCGCACGCTCGAGGCCGGGCTCGCGCTCGTGGTGCCGTTCGTCGATCGGGTGAGGCCGCTTATCGACCTGCGCGAGCAGGTCGTCTCCTTCCCGCCCCAGCCGGTGATCACCGAGGACAACCTGGTGGTCAACATCGACACGGTCATCTACTTCCAGGTGACCGACCCCAAGGCGGCGACCTACGAGATCGCCAACTTCATCGCCGGGATCGAGCAGCTCACGGTCACGACGCTGCGCAACGTCATCGGCGGAATGACCCTCGAGGACACGCTCACCTCGCGCGACCACATCAACGCCCAGCTTCGCGGAGTGCTCGACGAGGCCACCGGCAAGTGGGGGATCCGCGTCAACCGAGTGGAGATCAAGGCCATCGATCCGCCGAGCTCGATCCAGGAGGCGATGGAGAAGCAGATGCGCGCCGAGCGCGACCGCCGCGCGGCCATCCTCACCGCCGAGGGCGTCAAGCAGTCGCAGATCCTCACGGCCGAGGGCGAGAAGCAGTCGTCGATCCTGCGGGCCGAGGGCCAGCGCGAGTCCCAGATCCTGGCCGCGGAGGGTCAATCGAAGGCGATCGAGACCGTGTTCCGCGCGATCCACGAGGGCGACGCGGATCCCAAGCTGCTGGCCTACCAGTACCTGCAGGTCCTGCCCCAGATCGCCCAAGGCGAGTCGAACAAGGTGTGGATCATCCCGAGCGAGGTGACCCAGGCGCTCGGTCAGCTGGGGGCGCAGCTCACCGGCGCGGATGGTCCGGCCGCGCCGCCGTCGCGCTAGGCGACCGCCGCCGCCTGTCCCTGTTCCTTGAGGTAGTGGAGCAGGCCGCCGTGGAGCAGGACCTCGCGCTCCTTCGGGGCGAAGTCGTGGGTGACCTCGAACTCGTCCCCCGAGTCCTCGATCCGCACGGTGAGGTCCTCGGCGCCCTCCTCGAGCTCCTTCCTGACGTCGGGGAGCACCCACTTCTCGCCGACCTTCGCCCGGTCGTAGTCCGACTCGTCCTTGAAGGTGAGGGCGAGGATGCCCTGGGCCACCAGGTTGCGGCGATGGATGCGGGCGAACGACTTGGCGAACACCGCCTTCACCCCGAGCTGGAGGGGCGCAAGCGCGGCGTGCTCGCGCGAGGAGCCCTGACCGTAGTTGTGGCCGCCCACGATGAAGCCGCTGCCCCACTCCTTCATCCGCTTGCGGAACTCGGGGTCGCGGTGCTGGAAGGTGAACTCCGCGATCGCCGGGATGTTCGAGCGGTAGGACATGACGATCACCCCGTCCGGGGCCAGGTCGCCGGTAGAGATGTTGTCCGGCTGCACGGTCGCGATCCGGGCCTCGAGGGAGTCCTCGAGCGGCTCGTGCTCGGGTGGGGTCTTGATGTTCGGGCCGCGCGGGATGTCGATCCGCTCGGCCTCCTCCTCGCTCGCCGGCGCGAATATGTGGACGTCGTCGACGTAGGGCCGAAGCTCCGGCATCTCGAGGATCTCCGGGGCGCCCCCGTACTCGCGAGGATCGCGGATCTCCCCGTGGAGCATGGAGACGGCCGCCACCGCCGGCGAACAGAGGTAGACCGAGTCGTCCGGGGTCCCGGAGCGCCCGGGGAAGTTGCGGTTGAAGGTCCGCAGCGAGTTGGCGTTCGATGGCGGCGCCTGCCCCATCCCCACGCACGGTCCGCAGACCGGCTCTAGCATCCGCACGCCGCCCTCGACGAGCTGCCGGTAGACGCCGGACTCGGCGATCGCCACCAGGATCTGCCGCGAGCCGGGCGTGGCGGTCGCCGTGCAGCGCGCGGAGACCCGCTGTCCCCCCTTGTCGGCCAGCACCGCGCCCGGGAGGGCGAGGTCCACGTACGCCGAGTTCACCGACGAGCCGATGCAGACCTGTTCGACCGGCGTCCCCGCCACCTCCTCGACCGGCACGACGTTGTCGGGGTTGTGCGGCTTGGCCACGAGCGGCACGAGCTCGGAGAGGTCGATCTCGACCCGTTCGTCGTACTCGGCCCCTTCCTCGGGCCCGAGCTCCGCGAAGTCGTCCTCCCGGTCCTGGCGACGGAGCCAGTCGAGCGTGCTCTCGTCCGGAGGGAACACCGCCGAGGTCGCCCCCAGCTCGGCGATCATGTTGGCGATGGTCCCGCGCTCGGGAACCGAGAGGGCCGCCGTCCCGGGGCCGGTGAACTCGAAGATCTTGTTCTTGCCGCCGCGCACCGTCAGGCGACGCAGGAGCTCGAGGATCACGTCCTTGGCCTGCACCCACGGGCGCTCGAGCCGGTTGTCCAGGTAGACCTCGACTACCTCGGGGCAGGCGATCTCGTACGGGTAGCCGCCCATGGCCACCGCCACGTCGAGCCCGCCTGCGCCGATCGCGATCATCCCCAGCGCGCCGCTGGTCGTGGTGTGGGAGTCGGCGCCTACGAGGATCTCTCCCGGCCGGGCGAAGCGCTCCACGTGCACGTAGTGGCAGATGCCGTTGCCCGGCCGCGAGTAGTGGATCCCGTACTTGCGGGCCAGGGCCTGCAGCATGCGGTGGTCGTCGGGGTTCTTGAAGTCGAGCTGGATCACGTTGTGGTCCACGTACTGGACCGCGCGGGCGACCTTCACCCGCGGCACCTCGAGCTGCTCGAACTGCATGCAGGCCATCGTCCCGGTGGCGTCCTGGAGGAGGGTCTGATCGACCTTCAGGGCGATCGGCTCGCCCGGCTTGAGCTCGCCCTCGACGAGGTGCTCCCGCAGGATCCGGCGGGTGAGGTTCTCGGACATCAGCGTAATGTTGCCCCATAGAACTGCTGGTCATGCCGAGCTTGCGCGCGTGGCCGAGCGCCGCCCGTTCGCAGTCGCCCGGTTCCCACCGCGAGCGCCGAAGGCGGCGAGGCAGCCCTGCCGTGGCACAGTGGTCGGGTGAGCGGCGACGATTTCGGTGTCCGCCCAGCCGAGCCGGTCGATGGCGACGCGGTGGCCCACCTGCTCGGTGTGCTCGGCTACCCGACCTCGGCGGCGCAGGCGCGGGCCCGGATCGCGCGGCTCGAGCGTGTGGAGGGCGCCCGCGTGCTCGTGGCCGAGCTCGACGGTGCGGTCGTCGGTGTGATCGCCCTGTGTCCCACCCACCTGCTCGAGCGAGAGCGCCCGTCGTGCCGGATCACCGCGCTCGTCGTAGAGCCGCAGGTCCGCCGCAGGGGGGTCGGGACAGCGCTGCTCGGCGCGGCCGAGGCCGAGGCGCGGCGGTTCGGCTGCTTCAGGGTCGAGGTCACCTGCCGGCCCGAGCGCCGCGAGGCGCACCGCCTCTATGAGACCCGCGGGTTCAGCGACCGGCCGCGCCGGTTCGTCAAGGAGCTCGGGTGAAGCTGCGGTCGGCGCTCAGCCCCGAACCTGGACGAAGGTGCCGCGCGCGGTCGCGAGCGGAGTGCCCGGCCGCTCGGCGCTAGCCGCGGTGGCGGACACGTGGATGCGCGAGTCCTCCACCCGATCGACGTCGGCGGCCACGGTCACGAACGTGCCGATCGGCGCCGGGGCGTGCAGCTCGACCTCGAGCCGACCGGTGAGGACCCGGGTGCCCTCGCCGTGCAGCAGGAGGCCCATCGCCTCGTCCAGCGCGGCGGCCATCACGCCGCCGTGGGCGTAGCCCGGGGGGCCCTGGTGGTCCTGCTTCACGAAGAAGCGACCGGCCACCCCGCCCCCGGGCCGGCGCTCGAGCTCGAGCTGGAGGCCGAACAGGTTGGCCTGACCGCAGCCGAAGCAGAGGTCGTGGTGGGAGAGCCGCTCCGGGCTAGGCACGGAGCGACCGCAGCACGAGGCGCAGGATCCCGCCGTGGCGGTAGTAGAGCCACTCGTTCGGCGTGTCGATTCGCACCCGGGCGTCGAACGCCACCCCGTCGGCCGCGACCCGCAGGGTCCGCGCCCCCTCCTCGAGCGGCTCGAGGTCGAAGCGCTCCGCGCCGGTCAGCCCAAGCGACTCGACCGACTCCCCGTCCGGGAACTGGAGCGGGAGCACGCCCATCCCCACCAGGTTCGAGCGGTGGATGCGCTCGAACGACTCGGCGAGCACGAAGCGCACCCCGAGCAGTCGTGGCCCCTTGGCCGCCCAGTCCCGCGAGGAGCCCGACCCGTACTCCTTGCCCGCCAGCACGCAGAGCGGCACTCCCTCCTCCGCGTAGGCCATGGCGGCGTCGTAGATCGTGTTGAGCTCGCCGTCCTTGGTGGTGAAGCCGCCCTCGGTCCCGGGCGCGAGCCGGTTGCGCAGCCTCACGTTGGCGAAGGTCCCGCGCGTCATCACCTGGTGGTTTCCCCGGCGCGATCCGTACGAGTTGAAGTCGCGCCGCTCCACGCCGCGCTCGACCAGGTAGCGGCCGGCGGGCGAGTCGGCCTTGATCGCCCCGGCGGGCGAGATGTGGTCGGTGGTCACGCTGTCGCCGAGCAGCGCGATGCAGCGTGCCGCCTCGATAGCTTCGAAGCCGGGCGGGGGCCCGGGCGCCATGCCCTCGAAGTAGGGGGGGCGCCGCACGTAGGTCGAGTCCCGGTCCCAGGTGTAGCGGCGGCCGCTCGGCGGCTCGAGCCCCCGCCAGCGCTCATCGCCCTCGAACACCTCGGAGTACTCCTTGCGGAACATGGCGGACTCGATCGCCCGCTCCGCCTCGGTCGCGATCTCGGCCTGGGAGGGCCAGAGGTCGCGCAGGTGGACGTCGCCCTGGAGGGGCTCGGTCATCAGGTCCACGTCCATCCGCCCGGCGAGCGCGTAGGCGACAACGAGCGGCGGCGAGGCTAGGTAGTTCAGCTTCACCTCGGGGTGGATCCGCCCCTCGAAGTTGCGGTTGCCGGACAGCACCGAGCAGACGGCCAGGTCGCGCTCTTCAATCGCCCTCGAGATCTCGGGCGGGAGCGGGCCCGAGTTGCCGATGCAGGTCGTGCAGCCGTAGCCGACGAGGCCGAACCCGAGCTCCTCGAGGTAGGGAGTGAGGCCGGCGCGCTCGAGGTAGTCGGTGACGACCTTCGAGCCCGGGGCCAGGCTGGTCTTGACCCACGGGCGGCGCTCGAGCCCGGCCTCGACCGCGTTCTTCGCCAGCAGGCCCGCTCCGAGCATGACCGACGGGTTCGACGTGTTGGTGCAGCTCGTGATCGCCGCGATCACCACGGCGCCGTGGTCGAGCTCGAACTCGGTGCCCTCGGCGAGGCGCACCGGCGTGCGCTCCCAGGGCGGGGCGGCCACGGCCGAGTGGTGGCGGTGGCCCGGCGCGCTCGCCGTGGCCTCGGCCGGGGAGGGTGGGTCACTGGCCGGGAAGGACTCGGCCGAGGCCTCCTCCGGCGAGCCCAGCGGCGGCTCGTGCTCGACCGCCTCCCCCAGCATCTCTCCGAGCTCGGCGCGGAAGTCGGCGGCCACGTCGCCGAGCGCCACTCGGTCCTGGGGCCGCCGGGGGCCGGCCAGGCTCGGCTCCACGGTCGAGAGATCGAGCTCCAGCGTCTGGGAGTACACCGCCTGCTCGGAGTCGGCGTCGTGGAAGAGGCCCTGCTCCCTGCTGTAGGCCTCGACCAGCTCGAGCTGGTGGGGCGGACGGCCGGTGAGCTCGAGGTAGCGGAGGGTCTCGGCGTCGACCGGGAAGATGCCGCAGGTCGCCCCGTACTCGGGAGCCATGTTGCCGATCGTCGCCCGGTCGGCGAGCGGCAGCCCGGCGAGGCCCTCGCCGAAGAACTCGACGAGCTTGCCGACGACCCCGAGCTCGCGCAGCATCTGGGTGACCGTCAGCACGAGGTCGGTCGCGGTCGCCCCCTCGGGCAGCTCTCCGGTGAGCTCGAAGCCGACCACCTGGGGGATGAGCATCGACACCGGCTGGCCGAGCATCGCCGCCTCGGCCTCGATGCCGCCCACTCCCCAGCCGAGCACGCCGAGGCCGCCGACCATCGTGGTGTGCGAGTCGGTGCCGAGCAGCGTGTCCGGGAAGGCCTGGCCGTCCCGGGCCTCGACCACCCGCGCCAGGTACTCGAGGTTGACCTGGTGGCAGATCCCGGTGTTCGGCGGGACCACCTTGAAGTTGTCGAAGGCCTCCTGGCCCCAGCGCAGGAAGGCGTAGCGCTCGCGATTGCGCTCGAACTCGAGCTCGGCGTTGCGCTGGAAGGCGAGGCGCTCGGCGAACACGTCGACCTGGATCGAGTGGTCGATCACCAGCTCGACGGGGACCAGCGGGTTGATCCGCCCCGGGTCGCCCCCGAGCTCCTCCATGGCGTCGCGCATCGCCGCCAGATCGACGATGGCCGGCACGCCCGTGAAGTCCTGCATCAGGACCCGGCTCGGGCGGTAGGCGATCTCCCGCGACGGCTCCTCCGACGCGACCCACGTGGCGAGCGCCCGCGCCCCCTCGTGCTCGCCGTGGCGCAGCAGGTTCTCGAGCAGGATCTTGAGCGAGTAGGGAAGCCGGGCGACGTCGTAGCGCGCCTGCAGGGCGTCGAGCCTGAAGACCTCGTAGGAGCGGCCGCCGACCTCGAGGGTGCCGCGGGCGCCGAAGGGATCGCTTTCGGACACCCAGCCAACCCTACCGACGGCATCGTCCTATCCGGATGCCGAAAGCAGCGCGCGAAGCTCGGTCATCATGGCCCTCGAATCCTCGAAGACGTCGTGGTAGGTGTAGCGGCGGAAGTCGTCACCGCGCGCGTACGCCTCACGCTCACGACGGCGATCCTGCTCCCGGGCGTACCGCTAGTCGTGGTAGCGGTAGCCGTCGAGCTCGACGGTCAAGCGTTGATCAGACCACAGGCAGTCCAACCAGTGGCCGCCGGCGGGGAGGTTGGTGTCAGGGAGCGGCAGCCCCGCCTCGTGGAGCCGTTTGCGAAAGCGTCTCTCCAGCGCGCTCAGGGTGACGCGGACATCCCCGCGCAGGACCCTGCGAAGCTTCCCGGACCCCGGCGAGCGCGGCCAGCGCTCGAGCACGGCCTCGACGGCTACGGGCACCGTGCCATAGCGAGCGATCGCCGCGTGACACGCCTGCGCCAGCTCGTCTTCGTCGACGACGCTCGCAAGGTCGACCAGGGTCTGGGCGACGGTGGTCACCGGGATCCCCCGCCAGGTTGTGCGCTGGACCTCCTGCATCGGCGCGAACGCCTGGTCCGGATGCCGCTGACCCTCCGCTTCTTCGGGGCGGTGACCTCGGGCGCCGGCGTCGGGCCCTTGACAAGCCCGAGCAGGTGCCCCGCCGCCCGGGCGCTCAAAAGCGCACCCTCACCGCAGGCCTTAACGGCCGCCATGTAACGGGCCTCGACGCTCGGGGCGCGGTGGCCGACGCGGTAGACGCCGGGATGCTCGCGGATGAGTGCGCCCGTCCGGACGCGATGGGTGATCTCGTGGACGGTCACGCCGGCGCCGATCAGCTCCCGGCGCGACACCACCCCGTGCGCGGGAGTCGCGACTCGGGCCAGCACTCGCTCTACCGTCCCATCCCGGTGGGTCACTGACCCACCTAAGTGCCACGGTAGGCGGATTTCGCCCCCCGGGGGCGGGCTACGTTGGCGGCGTTATGTGCCCGTGGTTGATCCCGCCGTACGTGAAGCTCGGCACGACTGGCCACTGGCGCCGCCAGCTCACGAGCTCGGACGAGGGGAAGACGTTCGTCCAGCGAGGGTCGGCGCGGTTCGGGTCGGCGATCGCCTTCTCCTTGACCATCGAGTCGTACTGGTCGATCGAG
>DASQXU010000375.1:0-2663 GCA_035639555.1 Thermoleophilaceae bacterium | reverse complement strand
GCTGGTGCCCCGGCGCGTGGTGGGAACCGACGTCTTCCACGCGGCCATCCTGCTCTGGGCGGCAACGGCGGCGCATCTGGTCGCCGGCAACGTCGACTTCGGCATCGTCGGCAACATCCTCGTCGGGTCGGTCCCGGGGGTTTGGCTCGGGAGCCAGTGGGCGATCCGGGTACCGGTCGGGGCGCTGCGGACAGCGCTCGCGGTGCTGCTCCTGGGCTCGGGACTCGGACTCCTGTCCAAGGCGAACGTGGGGGTGCCGACCGCGCTCCTCGCTGGCGTGCCGGCGGTGGTCGCCGCGCTGGTGGCCGTGGCCGCCCTGATCGAACGGCGCAACGGCGTCCGCGCCACGCCCGAGCCCGCGGCCCCGCCCGCCGCCTGAGCCTCCACCGCCGGGAAGGCGTGCACGGCTGCCATGGGCGGACGGCTCAAGCCCGTTCGCGCTTACGAGGCTCCTCGACCGGGCGACCCACTCACCGACTCCGAGCTTGAGCGACGTTCCTTCCGCTCCGTTCGAAAGGCCGGCTTCGAAGCGCCGGAGACCGGGTCAACACCCCGAGCACCCCGTGCTGGGGGGCACCGAGACGGATGGGCTCCGCTACCACCGCACGCTCGCACAGCAGGGCGCGGGGCCCGGCTGCGCGACCAGGCGCACGCGGCAGCGGGGCTCACCCCGCTGCGATTCACGCACGGGCAGATCGCCTTCGAGCAGGGATGGGTGCGGGCGACGCTCGCCGCACTGGTCCGCAGGCTCTCGCTGGGCGCCGACTAACCTACCCGCGCCGATGTTCTCCAAGGTCCTGGTCGCGAATCGGGGCGAGATCGCCATCCGCGTCATCCGCACGCTCGAGGAGCTCGGGATCGCGGCCGTGGCCGTGTACTCCGAGCCAGACCGCGACGCCCCCCACGCACGCCGCGCCGAGGAGGCCTACCTGATCGGCCCCGGGCCGGCGACCGAGAGCTATCTGGCGATCGAGAAGCTGATCGAGGTCGCCCGGCGCTCCGGAGCCGAGGCGGTCCACCCCGGATACGGATTCCTGGCCGAGAACGCGGCCTTCGCCCGGGCGTGCGAGGAGGCCGGCATCGTCTTCATAGGTCCGCCCGCCGAGGCGATCGACGCCATGGGATCGAAGACCCGGGCGCGGGAGCTCATGCGCCAGGCCGGGGTGCCGATCGTGCCCGGGACCACCGATCCGGTGGAGTCGGTCGAGGAGGCGCGCAAGGTCGCGGCCGAGGTCGGCTACCCGGTTGCCTTCAAGGCCGCCGGGGGCGGCGGCGGCAAGGGCTTCCGGGTCGCCCCATCCGAGGACGACCTCGAGAAGGCGTTCGAGGGCGCCGCGCGCGAGGGTGAGAAGTTCTTCTCGGACGCCACGGTCTACGTCGAGCGCTACCTGTCCGACCCGCGCCACGTCGAGGCCCAAGTTCTGGCCGACTCCCAGGGGAACGTCGTCCACCTGTTCGAGCGCGACTGCTCGGTGCAGCGCCGCCACCAGAAGCTGATCGAGGAGTCGCCCGCGCCCGCGGTGGACCCGGAGCTGCGGGAGCGGATCGGCAAGATCGGCACGGACGCGGCCCGCGCGGTGGGCTACCGCTCGGCCGGCACCGTCGAGGGCCTGCTCGCCAACGGCGACTACTACTTCCTCGAGATGAACACCCGCGTGCAGGTCGAGCACTGCGTGACCGAGATGGTCACCGGCGTCGACATCGTACGGGAGCAGGTGCGGATCGCGGCCGGTGAGCCCCTGTCGTTCGAGCAGCCGGACGTGGCGATGCGCGGACATGCGATCGAGTGCCGGATCAACGCCGAGGATGCCGCGAGGAACTTCGCGCCCGCGCCCGGGCGGATCGCCTCGTACCGTGAGCCCGCCGGGCCGTTCGTGCGCGTCGACTCGGGGGTCGAGGCGGGCTACGAGGTCCTCCCTCTCTACGACCCGCTGGTCGCGAAGCTGATCGTCTGGGACGTCGACCGCGAGGCCTCGACCCGGCGGATGCTGCGCGCGCTCGGCGAGTACGAGATCGAGGGACTCCGGACGCTCGTCCCGTTCCACCAGGCCCTCCTCCAGACCGAGCAGTGGGCCCGCGGCGAAACCTGCCGCGACCTGATCGCCGACCGCGACTGGCTCCGAGCGCTGGCGTTCCCCAAGGCCGAGGCTCGTGCCGAGGCCGATCAGGCGGCGAAGGTCGAGCGTGAATACGCCGTCGAGGTATCGGGCCGCAGGTTCGACGTGAAGGTGGTCGGCGAGCCGATCGTGGTGAACGGCGCCGCGCCGGCGGCCGGCCCGGCGCGCCAGGCGCCGCGGCGGCGCGAGCGGGGCCGCACGGGACGCGCCGGGGGCGCGGCCGGGGCGCTCGTGTCGCCGATCCAGGGCACCGTGCTCCGGGTGGCGGTCGAGCAGGGCGCCCAGGTGGACGAGGGAGCGCTCATCTGCGTGATCGAGGCCATGAAGATGGAGAACGAGATCACCGCCCCGGTAGCTGGGACGGTCGAGGAGCTCGGCGTGCGGGAGGGTGGCGCGGTCTCGACCGGCGACACGATCGCGATCATCAAATAGGCCGCCGAGCGGCCGGCATGGGAGGCGCGGCAACGCATCGAGACTGAACGGTGGCTCAGGTTTTGGCCACCGCCGGCGGGGCGCATGCGCCTCAATCACCGTCTCCTCGCCCTC
>DASQXU010000374.1:0-4601 GCA_035639555.1 Thermoleophilaceae bacterium | reverse complement strand
GAGGTCGCGTTGGACGGCGTTCAGTCCTCGACCCGCTACCCGGGCGGGGTGGCGCTGCGCTTCGCGCGGGTCAAGCGCTACCGCCCCGACAAGAGCGCCGAGGACGCGGACGCGATCGACGACCTACGCGCGCTACTGCCTTCAAGGCGGTAGGCCCCGCCCGTCTCTCGAGCGAGATGTCGGTGAATACGCTCTTCGAGTGATCTCACCGCGAATCGCCCACCTCAAAGCAAGCGGGCGCGATCGTCGCGACGGAGGCCCGCCCACCGAGGCGCCGCTGCCCGACGCCCCTCGCGTGCCGCTGGGCCGCATCGCCCGCCTGTTCCTGCCGTACCGTCGACGGCTCGCGGCGCTGCTGCTTCTGATCGGCGTGTCCGCGGGCGTGGGCGTGGTGAGCCCGTTCCTGCTGCGGGCGGTGCTCGACAGGGCGATCCCCGAGCGGGACACCATCCTGCTCAGCCTGCTCGTGCTCGGCATGATCGCGTCGTCGGTGCTGAGCGGCGCGATCGGCGTCCTGCAGACGTGGCTCTCGAACAGCGTCGGCCAGCGCGTGATGCACGACCTCCGGTCGGCCGTCTACTCGCATCTCCAGCGAATGTCGCTCGCGTTCTTCACTCGGACGCACACCGGGGAAGTGCAGTCGCGCATCGCGAACGACATCGGCGGCATCGACAACGTGGTGACGAGCACGGCCACGTCGATCATGTCGAACATCACCACGGTGCTGGCCACGCTGGTGGCCATGGTCGCGCTGAACTGGCTCCTCGCGGTGTTCTCCCTCTGCCTGCTTCCGTTCTTCTTGTGGCTCACTCGGAGGGTCGGCGAGGAGCGCAAGCGCATCGCCTCCGTCCGCCAGGGACGGCTCGCCGACATGTCGACGCTCGTGGAGGAGTCCTTGTCGGTCTCGGGCATCCTGCTCGGCAAGACGATGGGGCGCGGGCCCGAGTTGGCGCGGCGCTTCACCGCCGAGTCCGCCGAGCTGGCCGACCTGGAGGTGCGCACGCGCATGGCCGGCCGCTGGCGGATGGCGTCCGTGCAGATGAGCTTCGCGATCATGCCCGCGGCCGTGTACTGGTTCGCGGGCGAGAGCATCGCCCACGGCGGACACGCGATCTCGATCGGCACGGTGGTGGCCTTCACCACGCTCCAGACACGGCTGCTGTTCCCGCTGCAGTCGCTGCTCTCGGTGGGACTCGACGTGCAGACCTCGCTGGCGATGTTCGCGCGCATCTTCGAGTACCTGGACCTGCCGATCGACATCCGCGAGGCCCCGCGCCCGATCGAGCTGGAGGACGTGCGCGGCGAGGTGGTCTTCGACGACGTCAGCTTCCGCTATCACGAGGAGGGCCCGCTCACGCTGGCCGGCGTGAGCGCGGTGATCCCGGCGGGGAGCACCACGGCGATCGTCGGTGAGACCGGCTCGGGCAAGACCACGATGGCCTACCTGGTGGCCCGGCTGTACGAGCCCACCCGGGGCCGGGTGACCGTCGACGGCGTCGACGTGGCGAAGGCGAGCCTCGCGTCGCTGGCCAGGACGGTGGGGCTCGTCTCCCAGGAGACTTACCTGTTCCACGCGAGCATCCGCGAGAACCTCCGCTTCGCGCGCCCCGACGCGAGCGACGAGCAGATCGAATCGGCCGCCCGCGCGGCGCAGATCCACGACCTGATCGTCTCGTTGCCGGAGGGCTACGACACGATGGTCGGCGAGCGCGGCTACCGCTTCTCGGGGGGTGAGAAGCAGCGCATCGCGATCGCCCGGACGATTCTCCGCAACCCGCCGGTGCTGGTGCTCGACGAGGCCACGAGCGCACTCGACAACGAGACCGAGAGCGCCCTCCAGGAGGCGCTCGACGAGCTCGCGCGCGGCCGGACGACGATCGCGATCGCGCACAGGCTCTCCACGATCCGCGACGCCGATCAGATCCTCGTGCTCGATCACGGCCGGATCGTCGAGCGGGGCACCCACTCGGAGCTGATGGTGCTGGGCGGCCGCTACGCCGAGCTGGCGCGCGGCGCGCTGAGCGAGAGCGAGCCCGCGGCCGCCGCCTAGAGCCCTGGCATGGGTCACCTCGAGATATTCATCGCGGCGCTGTTCGTCTCGGCAGCCGGCCTGAACGCTCTGGCCAACTGGCTGCGGGTGCCCTATCCGATCCCCCTCGTCATCGGCGGGCTGTTGCTCGGGTTGGTGCCCGGGATTCCCGACATACGCCTCAACCCCGACCTCGTCCTGCTGGTCTTCTTGCCGCCGCTGCTCTACGCCTCCGCCTTCTTCGTGGACCTGCGCGCCCTGCGGACGGACGCGCGGGTGATCTCGCTGCAGGCGATCGGGCTCGTGATCGCGACCGCCGCAGTTGTCGCCGTGATCGCGCACGAGCTGATCCACCTGCCGTGGGCGGTGTCCTTCGTGCTCGGCGCGATCGTCTCACCGACCGACCCCGCGGCCGCGACCGCGGTGATGCGGCGGGTCGGCGCACCGCGCCGGATGGTCAACATCCTCGAGGGCGAGAGCCTGTTCAACGACGCGACCGCGCTGGTCGCCTACAAGGTCGCGGTCGCAGCCGCCGTGGGCGCGAGCTTCTCCGCCTCGCATACGGTGCTCGAGTTCGTAGTGGACGCGGCCGGGGGCATCGCGATCGGGCTGGCGGTCGGCTTCCTGATCGCGGAGGTGAGGAAGCGGGTCAGCGACGTGAACACCGAGCTGACGATCTCGCTGTTCAGCGCCTACGGAGCATTCGTCCCGGCGGACAAGCTCGGGGTGTCCGGCGTGCTCGCCGCGGTCACAGCGGGGATCTACCTCGGGTTCCGCGCCCCGGAGATCGCCTCGCCCGAGAGCCGGATGCAGGGCTTCGCGATGTGGTCCGTACTGACCTTCCTGCTGAACGCGACGCTGTTCATCCTGATCGGGTTGCAGCTGCCGGTGATCGTCGACGGGCTCAGCGGCCAACCTGCAGGCGAGGTGATCGGCTATGCGGCCGCGGTCTCCGCCGCAGTGATCTCCATCCGCTTCGTCTGGAACTTCGTCCTCACCTTTCTCATCCGGGCGATCGACCGGCGGCCCTCGCAGCGCGCTCGGCGCGCCGGCTGGCGCAACCGGGTCGTGGGGGGCTGGGCCGGGATGCGGGGCGCGGTCTCGCTCGCGGCGGCGCTTGCGCTCCCCGTGCACACGCACGCCGGCGCGCCGCTGCCCGGCCGCAGTCTGATCCAGTTCATCACCTTCGCCCTGATCCTCGTGACGGTGGTGGGGCAGGGACTGACCCTGCCATTCCTCATTCGCCGCCTGGGGGTGGTTGAGGACGGCGCCGAGGAGGAGCACGAGGAGCTCCGCGCTCGTCTAGTGATCGCCCGTGCCGCGCTAGACCGTGTCGACGAGCTCGAGCGTGAGGAGTGGACGCGCGACGCGACCGTCGAGCGAGTCCGCAACCTCTACCGGTTCCGTCAGCGGCGCTTCAAGGCGCGGGCCGGGAAGATCGAGGACGCGGACGGGATCGAGGAAAGCTCCTTCGCCTATCAGCGGATGATGCACGAGATCTACGCTGCCCAACGCCAGGAGCTGGTCCGGCTCCGCAACAGTCGTGACATCAGCGCCGACGTGATGCGCCGGGTGGAGCGTGAGATCGACCTGGAGGAGTCGCGGCTCGAGGTCTAGCGCCGGGGGAACCCCGGGAGCTTCGGCGGCCTCCGACGCTGCAGCGGGCGCTTTCAGCCGCTGCGCCCGAACTCCCGGAGCGGGCTTGGATGCCTGGGCTCGTACACGCCGATCTCGCCCGCGCCCGGGATCTTGAACCGCGCGATCTGGCCCCAGCCCTCGTCCTCGATCGACGATACGAACTCGACGCCCTTCCGCTTGAGCTCCTCGACCGTCTGCTCGATGTCGTGGCACATGAAGAACACGGCGTGATGCCCGGGCCCGCGGCCCCAGCCCGGCCCGGGGTGCACCGCGATCTCCGCCGGGGGCAGGGCGAAGATCAGCCAGCCGTCGCCGGCATCGATCCCCTCGAACCCGAGCACGTCGCGAAGGAACGCGCGGGCTCGCTCGGCGTCCTCGGCGAAGAAGATGGTGTGCGTCCCGGCGATCATGCCCGCGGATCGTAGTGCCGGCCACGCCCAGCGCCCGGCGTGCTGATCTGCTGCGCGGGGAGCGCCGATAGAGCGGAAGCTGTGGCCGTCCCCGGGCCGGTGGCGCGCAGCGCGGCGAGCGTGCAGCGAACCCTAGGCCACGCACTCGATGCACGGCGGCAGCCTCCCGCGGGAGAGCATTCCCGACTTCATCCGCGCGCTCCGCGCGGAGCCGTTCGCGTACGAGGGAAGGTGCTCGGGCACGGGCTCCCAACCGGGACCGGAGCCCCGCAACCTTCGACCGGCTGACCGATTCGGTCATCGCAGGGCGGAAACGCGTAGCCTTCCCGTGCGCATCCGCTGCGGGTGGAAGCCAACCCGGATGAAGCGGGCGAGCCGCGCGCGGCGGTAGCTGATCACCGCCACGCGGTTGTTGCGTGCCACGGACACGAAGCACCAGCGTCCGTTGGGGCTCGACGTCGACCAGTAGGGGATGTGGCCGACAGGAATGATCCGGCGGACCGGGCGCAGGGTCCGGCGGGAGA
>DASQXU010000373.1:0-2733 GCA_035639555.1 Thermoleophilaceae bacterium | reverse complement strand
GCGGCGGTCGACTCCGGGTTGCCACAATCCGGGTATTCGCAAGGAGCTGCTCGTCTTGGTGGGGACCTTCCTCGCCGCAACCGCGATCGCTCTGCTCGCCGGCGCGAAGAACCTGGGCACCGCGCTGACGTTCGGCCAGATCGCCTTCGCGGCGGCGCTCGTCGCCGTGCTCCTGCGCCCCCCGTGGCGGCGGCCCGCTTCGGCCGGCCGCGAAGGTCCTCCCCCGCCGCCGCCTCCGAAGCGCCGCCGCACGCGGCCCTAGCCCGCCGTGCTCGCCCACATCGACATCTTCGGGATCTCGATCCAGACGTTCGGCATCTTCTTCGCCCTCAACTTCGTGGCCTGGGGCGCCCTGGCGGCGCGGCGGCTGACGGAGCTCGGCAAGCCCACCGACTGGGCGTTCGAGATGGTGCTGGCCGCCGTGATCGGCGGCCTGATCGGGGCGCGCGCCTACTACCTGATCCAGAATCACGGCGAGCTCCACGGCAGCCTGATCGGGAACGTATTCGGGGGGTCGGGGCTGATCTGGTACGGCGGTCTCGCCGGCGGCACGATCGCGATGCTGATCTGGGCGCGCTGGCGAGGCTTCCTGGGGCTCGCGCTCGTCGACATCGCCGGACCGGCGCTCGCGCTCGGCTACGCGATCGGGCGCATCGGCTGCCAGGTCGCGGGCGACGGGGACTACGGCAAGCCCTCCCACCTCCCGTGGGCCATGGGCTATGCGCACGGCACCGACCCGACGCCTCCCGGCGTCACCGTGCAGCCCACGCCGATCTACGAGACGTTGACGATGGGCCTCGTCGCCTGGCTTCTCTGGAGCTGGCGTGACCGCTTCCGCCCCGGCGTGCTGTTCGCCCTCTACCTCGTATTCGCCGGGGTCGAGCGCTTCCTCGTGGAGTTCGTGCGGCGCAACCACCACGTGGTCGGAGGGCTGACCGCCGCCCAGCTCGAGAGCCTCGCCCTGCTGATCATCGGGGCGGCGGCGCTCGTGCTGGTCCAGCGGCGCGGGGGTCTCCGGCGCCCTCCGCGCACCGAGCCGGTCGAAGTTCGGCCGCGCGCCGCCGTGGCTCGCTGAGTCACCATGCTCGCGCGGCGGACCAAGATCGTGGCCACCCTCGGCCCGGCCACCGACAAGCCCGGGGTGCTCGACCAGCTCGTCGCCGCCGGCATGGATTGCGCGCGGCTCAACTGCTCGCACGGGAGCACCGAGGACTTGCGCCGCCGCGCTCGCGAGGTGCGAAAGGCCGCCCAGCGCGCCGGTCGGGCGATCGCGCTGCTCTTCGATCTCCAGGGCCCGAAGCTGCGGCTCTCCGCGGCGACGACGGACAGGACCGTCGAGGTCGGCGAGACGGTCGTGTTCGCCGGCGCCGAGCTGCCCCGCCATCGAGGCCGCGTGAGCGTCGACTTCCCGGGATTCGCCGACCTGGTCACGGACCGCTCACAGATCGTGATCGGCGACGGCGTCCCGCGCATGCTCGCCGAGCGCGTCCGCGACGGTGAGGTGGTGGCCCGCGTGCTCTCGCGCGGAACCCTCGCCGCTCGCAAGGGGATCAACGTCACCCACGCCCAACCCTCCCTCCCGACCTTCACGGAGAAGGACCTGGCCGACCTCGCCCTGGCGGTGGAGCAGGACGCCGACTTCGTCGCGCTGTCCTTCGTGCGATCCGGCGCCGACGTCGACGAGCTGCGAGCCAGGCTCGACGAGCTCGGGTCCCGCGCGCGCACGGTGGCCAAGATCGAGAAGGTCGAGGCGCACGAGCGGCTCGACGAGATCATCCGCAGCGCGGACGGGATCATGGTCGCTCGAGGCGACTACGGCGTGGAGGCCGGAGTGGCCGGCGTGCCGCTCATGCAGAAGGACACGATCTACCGCGCTACCCAGGCGGGGAGGGTGGTCGTCACGGCCACGCACATGCTCGAGTCGATGATCTCCTCGCCCGAGCCGACCCGGGCCGAGGCGACCGACGTGGCGAACGCCGTCATCGACGGCACCTCGGCGGTGATGCTCTCGGCCGAGACGAGCGTCGGCGCCTACCCGGTCGAGTCGGTGTTCACGATGGCGCAGATCGCGGAGGCCGCCGAGAGGTCGCCCGTGATCCAGAGCGCGGAGGAGCCCCGCGAGCCCGAGAGCCCGGCCGACGCCGTCATGCACGCCGCCGTCACCCTCGCCGAGCACGTCGACGCCATCGCGCTCATCGTTCCGACCTCCACCGGGGGCACCCCGCGCGCGTGCGCCAAGCACCGTCCCCGCCGGCCGATCATCGCCCTCCCCCACGACCCGCGGGTGGCCAACCAGCTGGCGCTCGAGTGGGGCGTCTACCCGACGACGCTCGATGTGGCGGCGTCCGCGGACGAGTTGATCGACTCCGCGCTCGAGCGGGCCAGGGACTTCGCGGACCTGCCGTCCGGCGCTCGGGCGGTGATCACCGCCGGGCTTCCGGTCGGCGGCCCGGGGGCGACGAATCTGATCACGCTGCGCGAGATCCCCTGAGCCGGCCGCTGGCCCTGACGGGCTCCGGGAGAGCTCGCCCCTACAGCTGGGCTCGACTGGCCGCCAACGCCGTCTCAGCCGCCGGCTGGTCGCCCCGAGGGCGGGAATCCAGTCGGTCACATGCAAAGAGGTTGTGGACGAGCTGGATGGCGATCGAACCTTCTCCGACCGCCGAAGCGACGCGCTTGACCGATCCATGCCGCACATCGCCCACCGCGAAGACCCCGGGCATGCTCGTCTCG